>NZ_JAWRYD010000470.1:0-250 GCF_046534765.1 Burkholderia sp. SIMBA_062 | reverse complement strand
CGATCATCGGGCAGAACGGTTTGACAGTAACGGTCGGCGGCGCGCTCAATAACAACGGCGGCCAGATCGGTGCAGGTACGAAGGAAACAATTAGCACAGGATCGCTCACGAACAGCAGCGGCTCGATCATCGCCCCGAATCTCACGCTGACGAGCACGGCGACGCTCGACAACAGCAGCGGCGATATCGAAGCGAACCAGCTCGCGCTGAAAGCGGCGGACCTGCTGAATCACGGCGGCACCATCACGCA
>NZ_JAWRYD010000469.1:0-250 GCF_046534765.1 Burkholderia sp. SIMBA_062 | reverse complement strand
GCCATTAGTTGGAAAAATCTCAACTATGCTTGGATGACTAGATGTCTCGATTGAGCTTTTTATGACTTCGCCATAGACCCTAGGTAAGGCCGGCTCGTAACGCAGGTTCTTCGAAATTATGCTGTCCATTAAATAAACTGTGAGATCGATAAGTTGCGTTTTGTCGAGATGGTCGAAAGTCTTATCAAGGAGCCCATCTAGAATAACTAGCGCATCGTCACTGGCAGCTGATAAATGGCTTTCAAAGAAA
>NZ_JAWRYD010000468.1:0-250 GCF_046534765.1 Burkholderia sp. SIMBA_062 | reverse complement strand
CACGAATTTCAAAATCAGGGCTTATTTCTTGTTCAATAAGTTCCTGAACATAATTCAAATCAATCATGGTGTTTTTACAATGAGTATTCAAATGTATATAATTATCGAGATATTCTACCATGATTGTGTTGGATAAATAAAAAACCGCTCTGCAAAGCAAAACGGTGATGTCAGTATTTATTTTTCAGACATTATCTTATCTTTTTCCTTTTGGAATTCTTCTTCAGATAAAACTCCGGAGTCTTTTAGG
>NZ_JAWRYD010000467.1:0-250 GCF_046534765.1 Burkholderia sp. SIMBA_062 | reverse complement strand
GCCGAGGCACATGCGACGCGGCCCAACCTGATCGCGAGCGTGTCCTACGACGAGCTGTCGCCGGCCGGGCTGGCCGCGCGCGTCGTACTCGCCGACGTGGCGCGCGAAATCGTCGCGGCCGGCCGCTGGCCGGGCGCAACGCTGCGCACGTAGTCCTTCCCTTCACGAAAACTGAAGACATGTTGCCGTCCGCGTGATGGCGGCGTGTCGCGTCGATCCCTAGAGTCGCGTCTCAAAGGAGACAAATCAG
>NZ_JAWRYD010000466.1:0-250 GCF_046534765.1 Burkholderia sp. SIMBA_062 | reverse complement strand
CAAATGGACGCTGGCGATTTACTTCGCGGGCATGGCGGTGACGATCGCGGCGAGCTTCGGCTGGGCCTATTACCTCGAAAACGGGCTCGTGCCGTTCATCGCCATTCTGTTCGTGCTGGGCTTTTTCGGCGGCAATTTCGCGCTGTTCAGCCTGTGGCTGCCCGAGCAGTTCGGCACGCGCGTGCGCGCCACGGCGTTCGCGTTCTGCACGTCGTTCGGACGGTTCGTGGGCGCGGGCGTGAACTTCCTG
>NZ_JAWRYD010000465.1:0-250 GCF_046534765.1 Burkholderia sp. SIMBA_062 | reverse complement strand
CGAGCGTCGCTTCGACGTACGCGTTGCGGCCGATCGCGATGGCACCGCTACCGGTATTGTTGATCAATGCGTTTTCGCCGAGTGCGATATTGCCGTCCGCGGTGCCGCCCACGCTGGTCGTGGCCTTGTAACCCAGTGCAATGCTGTTCGTGCCTTGCGCAATGGCGATCTGACCAATTGCAATCGACCTGTTCGAGGTGCCTTTCGCGCCTTGCCCCATTGCGACCGCATTGTCCGCCGAAGCGCTCGC
>NZ_JAWRYD010000464.1:0-250 GCF_046534765.1 Burkholderia sp. SIMBA_062 | reverse complement strand
CACGTGGCGGATTTGTTTTGTCGGGAAGGTTTTGTCGCCATCACGGCGACGATCTCGCCGGAACCGGAACACCGCGACAATGCGCGACGCATCGTGGGCGACGACCGGTTCGTGGAAGTGTTCATCGATACGCCGTTCGAGATCTGCGAAGAACGCGACCCGAAGGGGCTGTACAAGCGCGCGCGGCGTGGTGAGATTCCGCAGTTCACGGGCGTCGGCTCGCCGTATCATGCGCCGGCTCACCCCGATC
>NZ_JAWRYD010000463.1:0-250 GCF_046534765.1 Burkholderia sp. SIMBA_062 | reverse complement strand
AGAGAGTTCTATCAACTAGAAGCCGATGCACCTCTTTCTCAGCGAGAGCTGGCCAGGTTGCTAAAGCAGGATGGCTATCCTATTTCCCAGCCGCACATCAGCAAAATGCAGGATGCAGTGCGCTATTTGCTGCCCGCCATTCCCAACACGCTCTATGCAGGACTGGGTAAGCCGCAGATTGAAAAGCTGACTGTTCTGCGTCGGGCAAGTGAGAGAGCTTGGTTAAAGCATTCTGGATCATCAATTCAAG
>NZ_JAWRYD010000462.1:0-250 GCF_046534765.1 Burkholderia sp. SIMBA_062 | reverse complement strand
CGTCGCAGTTGTGCATCGATGCTTGACCACGCCGTGTCTTCCTGCTCGAGAAGGGATGTGAGGTACCGTGTGCGTTCCTCACGACGACGGGCCTCCGCCGCCTGGCGTGCTTGCTGCTCCCTTTTTTCACGGATGGCACGATGAGAGGCGACCCTTGATTCGATTTCGGATATTCGACGGCGCCTAGGCAAATTCAATTGCTTTGCATTCCTACCCTTCTCCCATTTGAGAAAAGCGTTTCGAAGCGTTC
>NZ_JAWRYD010000461.1:0-250 GCF_046534765.1 Burkholderia sp. SIMBA_062 | reverse complement strand
ATGGTCGGCAATGCGGTTGACGAACGAGGTGTTGGCGCCGTTTTCCAGCAAGCGGCGGACCAGGTAGGCCAGCAGGGTTTCGTGGGTGCCGACCGGCGCGTACACGCGGCACGGGCGGTTCAGCTTGCCTTCGGAGATCTTGCCGACCACTTGTTCGTACAGTGGCTCGCCCATGCCGTGCAGGCACTGGAACTCGTACTGGCCTGGGTAATAGTTCTGACCAGCGATGTGGTAGATGGCCGACAGGGTG
>NZ_JAWRYD010000460.1:0-250 GCF_046534765.1 Burkholderia sp. SIMBA_062 | reverse complement strand
CCTTAAAAACCAATAATTATGAAAAAGATAGCATTATTTATATTAGGGCTTGCTTTTGGCTCTTCTTTATTTGCTCAGAATAGTACTGGAAATCTTCATATTGTTAATTATCATTCGTATGGATTAGATCTATATTATACACTGAACACTGTAGATATTAATAATTGTGACAGTTACAAAAGTAATGCTCCTGCAGCACATATAGCACAAGGAAATGAGGTGGTTTGTGTGAAGTATAGTGATATGATGA
>NZ_JAWRYD010000459.1:0-250 GCF_046534765.1 Burkholderia sp. SIMBA_062 | reverse complement strand
GGTCAGTGCCGAAGAGATGCGCTGGCTGGCACAAGCCGTGCGGGACCACACTCCGTTGCAGTTCAAGTTCGAATTCGGGCTGTGGACGCTGTCGCTGATTGCCGCGCTGATTGAGCGGCAGTTCGGCAAAAAACTGGCGCTTTCCGGGGTGAGTCGCATCATGAAGCTGTTGGGCTTCACGGCGCAGAAGCCGCTGTATCAGGCGTGGCAACAGGACGCGACGCTGGTTCGGCAGTGGGAGTTCGAAACC
>NZ_JAWRYD010000458.1:0-251 GCF_046534765.1 Burkholderia sp. SIMBA_062 | reverse complement strand
CTGCACGAGCAAAGCGCCTGCCCGGCCAGCGGCAGCGGATTAAGCACGCGGATTGGCTCTTGCTCACCTGGTTGCAAACGGTCTGGGTCGGTGAAACGTGCTGAGTCTGGTGTTTGTCCAGGCATCTGGAATACCTACTGGATGGGGCCTCACGGCCGGATTAAGTGGAGGCGCAGCCCCTCTACAAGCGGGCCGATTTCGATCAACTGGCGAGCTGGTCCCGTTCCCGGGTCAGCTTTGCCAGTTCCTGC
>NZ_JAWRYD010000127.1:0-413 GCF_046534765.1 Burkholderia sp. SIMBA_062 | reverse complement strand
CAAGCCAGCTTCGGCTTCCTTCAAGATGCCGATGATTTGTTCTTCGGTGAATCGCTTTTTCATTGCCGTTCCTCTCTGGAACGGACTCTACACCGTTACCGTACTAAACGCGGGGAGCAGGTCAATTGTGTTGGCAAGCTTGTGGACAACCTGCCGCTAACGGTAGCAAGCCATTGATCGGAAAGCGTTTGTCGTGCGTGCGCGGCAAATGCGCCAGGCAGGTCAGCTACGCACCCGACTCAGTTATCGTCGGCGATTCGCTCGACCCGCAGGCCGGTCGGCAGGCGGTGCTGAAACAGATCGACTTGCTGACCGGCGAAGGGCTGGTTGGGTCGCTAGAACCTGTCCGCATTTTTGTGGGCGAGGCGGTTGAACAACAGGTTATCCACGCGCCTGCGTGAATCGCTCGCCGA
>NZ_JAWRYD010000457.1:0-251 GCF_046534765.1 Burkholderia sp. SIMBA_062 | reverse complement strand
GCATCCTTTTCACCCCGACCTTTCATAGTCCGGACTACTACATTCGTAGGCAGGTAATTGCGAATCAGCCGATCATGAGGCGGTCCGATGAGAAATCGCCCGCATAGCATGTCCAGGCGCTCGCCCTGGCCGTCGTTCTCGCTGAACGTCAATCCGGCGGAATCACGGCGTTCGCATGTAGGCCCGGGTGCATGTCCGCTGCCGTCGTGCAGCACGTGCGCCGACCCGTGAGGCAGCAGCACGACATCGCC
>NZ_JAWRYD010000456.1:0-251 GCF_046534765.1 Burkholderia sp. SIMBA_062 | reverse complement strand
AAACAAACCCTATCTGATCTACAAAAAAATGAAAAAAACTCAGAGTGATCCAGCTGCTATTCCATAGATTTGGGATATTAATTGATGCTCTACTTGATTACCAGTCAAGGCACCTGGCTAGAAAGTGATATTTAAAGCAACTGGAATATATAACTGTTTGCCACGAAAGGTCCGCTTTTCGCTCAAAGCGGACTTTGCATCCGGGTCAGTCTGCTTTGTGCCAAAATCGGACATCCAGTAGCTCTTATAAG
>NZ_JAWRYD010000021.1:0-118054 GCF_046534765.1 Burkholderia sp. SIMBA_062 | reverse complement strand
CTGCGACTGCGACTGCGACTGCGACTGCGACTGCGACTGCGACTGCGACTGCGACTGCGACTGCGACTGCGACTGCGACTGCGCGACGGTGGCGGATTGTTACGTGACAACCTCCCGACTGGCTGTGGAGGAGGCCTTGTGCCGCGGTTCAGCCACCGGAGAGATCGCTAGCGTGAAGGAATCCGCGGGAAATACGAGGCGGTCGCGGTGAGTGTGCCGCTCGCTGATCCGCGCGCGATATCAATTGAGCGGTTGTCACGTGACAACCGCTGCCGGTTTATCCTGGAATGACTAGCGTGATAGGGGCGCGGTACGCGGCGCGCTAGCGAGCGGGGACGTATGCGTCTATATTCCACTCAGCTAGTCGGGGTGACCCGCACTTTCTCTTGGCGTCCGTGAACAGCGTGGGGTCTCACCCAACGCAGGTACCCCATGAGGATTCCTCAGATTAGTGATGCGACCCCAATAAATTAGACAGTTCGGGGTCCCCGAGGCAAAGACCCTCGGGCAGGGAGGGTAGAGATACCGAGCTTGTTGTATCGGCAAGTTATTCCATGGGGGGAGACATCGGCATCATGTCACGCGGGCCTACTGTGACGATTCCTCTTTTGGAAGGTGAATTCATATGTCCGGCGAGGTGAGGCGGCGTGTATCCGCGGGGTCGTGAAACATTTCTGAAGAATACGGTGTCTTCGTAAACCCTTGTCACGCAACGGGTTGTGCCACTTTCTTCATGTTGTTTCACGCAAAATGCACGCGTTCTCCAGGCAAAATGGGGGGCATGTGTTTCGCTCAGGAGAATGGCTGCGAACAACGAAGGTTGGCGAAAAATCGTATCAAAAATTACGTGTTTTGTCGTAATCGGTACGTATCGCAATGGCGTGCAGTCCGATCGACATACCGGCGACCTGATGCGGCACGCGGAACAAGTGGACGGGGAATTCAGTCGATGGAGTTTCCTCTTGATCGCCAGTTGTCACGTGACAACGAGCATGCAGAATCGCGAACTGATGGGATGGCGGGGGAAGCCAAAGCGCGTGGCTCGCCCCCAGAAGGCGTTGAGCGAAACGCGATTCCGTAGACAGCCCGAGATGATCGTCATGCCCATCGCGGCGCAGGCGAATCCGGAATCTACAGGCTCTGCATCAGGGAGACGAAGCGTATCGACATCGTCGGCCGACCGAATAGATCTCGGCCGACGCCGAACGTCTGCTTTTCCGGCCGGCCGACCATCATCATCGACACCCGATGAACAGCCCACAGCCAAGCATCACACCGTAACGAAAAACCACCGCCGCAGCGCAACGCTCCCGTCCAGCAGCGTCGCGGCCAGCAAACCTACTTCGCCGTCTGCGATGCGCATAGCTGCCACCGGCGCGGCTTCGCTGCCGGTGCCTGTTCTGCGTCATCGACGGTTCGCCACCACCGCTCACCGCGATGCGGCTCATTCAGATCGAGTCGCTCACCGATCCTGGGCGTCGACAGCTCGACGCCACGCACCATTGCCAACGCTGTGACGCGCTCGAACGGCTCCTGCCAACGATGCATCGCCAGATCGAACGTGCCATTGTGAATCGGTATCAGCGTGCGTCCGCGCAGGTCGATGTGCGCCTGCACGGTTTCTTCCGGCTGCATGTGCACGTACGGCCATTGCGGGTCATACGCTCCGGTCTCGATCAGAGTCACATCGAAGGGTCCAAGCCGTTCGCCGATTGTCCGGAAACCGTCGAAGTAACCAGTGTCGCCGCTGAAGAATACGCGCAGATCGTCGGCGACGATGACCCAGGACGCCCACAGCGTGCTGTTGCCGTCAAACAGGCTACGCCCGGAGAAGTGCTGCGCCGGTGTTGCAGTCAGCGACAGACCGTCGACGTCGATGGTTTGCCACCAGTCGAGCTGGCGCACCTTCGTCGCGTCGATACCCCATTCGATCAGGCGGTCACCGACACCAAGCGTCGTGACGAACACGCCAGTCGTGGCCGCAAGCGCGAGCACCGTGTCACGATCGAGGTGATCGTAGTGATCGTGCGACAGGATCACGCCGCGCAACGGCGGGAGATCCTCGAGCGCAATCGGCGGCGCATGGAAGCGTTTGGGGCCGACGCGCCGAAACGGCGATGCACGTTCGGCAAATACCGGATCGGTCAGCCAGAACTCACCGCGCAGCTTCAACAGCAGCGTCGAATGCCCGAGCCGATACAGGCTTCGGTCAGGCGCCGCGTCGAGTTGCTCGCGAGTCAGCGAATCGATCGGCAGTGCACCGGTCGGAACCGTGTTGCGTGGCTTGTTGACCAGCATGTTCCATGCAATGCCGAGCGTTTTGCCGAAGCCTTCGATGGGGCGCGGCGCGACATTACTGAAGCGTTCGCCGTTGTGCTGCGGCGACTCGCCGGACACCGTGCGGCCACGTCTGGCGGCAGCGAAACCCAGTACGCGATGAAGAAAAACGAGCGGTGAAGCCATGTCGATTCGTCCGGAAGTAAAAGTACACTGAGCAGTGTAGTTTATCCTTGGGAAAAGTAAACTCAGCGGTGTAAAATTTTTGCATGGATACGAGCACTTCCCCCCAGCGCATGACGGATCGAAAGCGCGCGGCAATTCTGGCCGCGGCGATCGAGGAATTTCGCGCAGCCGGCTACGATGCGACCAGCATGGATCGCATCGCCGCCCGCGCGGACGTGTCGAAGCGCACCGTCTACAACCACTTTCCCGGCAAGGAAGCATTGTTCGCAGCGATCCTGCACCAGCTGTGGGACGCGACGCTGACTGCCGGCGCGCCGGCCTACTGCGCCGACGTGCCGCTGCGTGATCAATTGCTCGCACTGCTGGAGCGCAAATTGCGGTTGTTGAACGACGAAGCGTTTCTCGCGCTCGCTCGCGTCGCGATCGGCGCGGCCATTCACTCGCCGGAACGCGCGCGCGACATGGTCGAACGCATGGGCGAGCGTGAAGAGGATGTGACGGTATGGATTCGTGCGGCCGCGGCGGCTGGCCGGCTGGCGATGAACGATCCCGTATTCGCCGCACATCAGCTGCACGGGCTCGTGAAAGCGTTCGCGTTCTGGCCGCAGGTGACGATGGGCCAGCCGCCGCTGGGCGCGCGGGAACAGCAGAAGGTCGCGGAAGCGGCCGCCGACATGTTTCTTGCGTACTACGCGCGTCCGGATCACGGCGGTGCGTCAGGTGCAGCGCAGAGCTGAACGCGCGTCATGCGACGCGCCAAGCGCAATAGGCGCGTCGATTGACTCTATGCGCGCTCCATCCGCCGCCTGGAAGAAAGCCCCATGCGACCATGGGCGAGTACAGGACCGGGCATACACGCCGAGGTCGCCCGCTTGAGCCGTACCGACGCGCGTGGCCGACGCATATGAAACCCAACACGAGCGAACACCGATGAAGACGCTGTTGATCGTCTATCACACGATGACCGGCGGCACGCAGCAGATGGCCGAAGCGGCCGCGGGTGCCGCGCGCGCGCAGCCCGGTGTCGACGTGAGGTTGCAGCGTGCGGATGCGACGAGCGCGGACGACGTGCTCGCCGCCGACGCCTATTTGTTCGCGACGCCGGAAAATCTCGCCGCGATGTCCGGGCTGATGAAGGATTTCTTCGATCGCTGCTACTACGCGGCGCTCGATCGCGTGAACGGTCGCCCGTATGCGGCGATGATCTGCGCGGGCAGTGACGGACAGAACGCGCTGCGCCAGATCGACCGGATCGCGACCGGATGGCGGCTCAGGAATGTGGCGCCGGGGCTCATCGTCTGCACCCATGCGCAGACGCCGGAGCGGATCCTCGCGCCGAAGACGATCGACGCCGAGGATCTCGCGCGCTGCGCGGAGATCGGCGCGGGTCTTGCTGCGGGGCTCGCGCTCGGCGTGTTCTGATCATCGGCGATCAACCGGATTGAAGCGGTGCCGCAGCCGCAGGCAAGGACCGCAGCGCGACGCCTGCCGTGCTGTCTCCAATTGCCCCGAGTTCAAGCGACGCGCACTTTTCGCGGGACACGGCGGCTGCGACTCGCATCACCGTTCACCGTCGAGTATCGATGCCCTAGTCACCCTGCGTCGATACGGTCGGTTGATGGTATTCGGGCCACAGGCTCTTCACGAGATCGCGCGAAGCGCCATACGCATAGCAGCTGTCGATCTTGAGCGGCTTTCCGTTGTCGTCGCGATAATTCAGCGAGGACGGCCGCACGCCGACCATCGTCTGATAGGCCGCGGTCGCGACCGGACCGAGAATTTCCTTCAGATGGGTGCACGTGTCGCAGGACGGCAGGCGTTTGCGCACCTCGCTGTTCCAGCCGGCGCCGATGCGCAGCCCGACGAGCGCCTGCAGCGTGTCGCCGCCGCCAGGACACTGCGCATAAGGATGCGACCTAATGAACGTGGATACCGCGCGCACGATCATGTCGACGTCGAACACCAGCGTCACGCCGAGGTCGTGAATCGGGGCCTGTGCCGCGACCGTGCGCGTGCCGCCCGGCGGGGTGAAATCGCGCGTCTTGCGATCCGCAAGACAAGCCGTGACTTCGAACAGGCCGTCGCTGCGGCGATAGCCGCGCATATCGATCTGCCGATGGTGAATCTCTTCGCGCGTAATGCCGTCGTGCGGGACGTCGTGTCGGGGATCCATGTAACCGCTCCGTTTCGTACAACCGGTCTCTTTGCATTCGACAACGATGTCGTTGGCTGATCGGTGCGTAGCGAAACCACCACAGGCCGCCGACGATGTCGATCCGGCCATACTACGCACTTTCCGGTGCCGCCGTACGATCGGCGATCGATGCGTACGCAACTAATTGAATACCGGGAGCGATCGGCGCGAACGCCGCCACGCCGCGCGGATCGTACGCGAAAGCCCGGTCTTCGAACCGCGTGAATCCGCCGGCGACGGCATATTTGGACGTCCGTGCCACCTTTCGACATTCCGTAGTGTGGAATGATCGACGCGATGCGTGAGCCGCGAACCAAAACCGAAAGTACCGAAAGCGGCACTACGTAACGCGTGTCTCGCTACCGGTCGCAAACGCCGCGATAATGCGCAATGCGACCGCACGGCCGCATTGCGCGCCTCTCGGATCCGTCAAATGCGAACCGGTGAGTCAGCCGACTGCCGCGCGTACCGGTATACTTCCACTCCTGCCTTTTGTCCGGCATCGTGGCCGGGTGCCTGAAAACAGCGGTTGTGGCGATGCGGCCCCGCATGTTCCGCATCGGTGGCAGACAAGCCGCTGGCAATGCGGCAAAACGCCGATGTGCGGAATGGCAGCACGAACTACACCTTATATTCCTGGTGGATTGAATTTATGGGTTTTGAACAACTTGCCGAATTGCGGGCGCAGCTCGCAGCCAAGGCCAAGCAGGAGCGCAACGCGAAGCGACCGGCTGCGCAACCGGACGCCGGCGCGAAGCCGAAGTCCGGCGACCGGCCCGCTCGTGGGGCCAAATCGGGTGCCGGGGCTAAAGCGCCGTCCGGTGCCAAGCCCGCTTCGGCGAAGCCGTCGACCCCGGTCGATCCGGTCATCGTCGCGATCGGCAAACTGCAGCGCCGGTTCCCGCGCGCGTTCCCGAAGAATCCGGCACCGAAGGTGCCGCTGAAGGTCGGCATCTGGGACGACCTCGCCCGCGAGGCGCAGGCCGTCGGCCTGACTGAAGCCGAACTGCGCGAGGCGATGTCCACGTGGTGCCGCGGCAATCGTTACTGGTCGTGCCTCGTCGAAGACGCGGTGCGGGTCGATCTGCAAGGTAACGAAGCCGGGCGCGTGACGCACGACGACGCGGCGCGTGCGCGCAGGCTGAAGTCGCGCCGTCCGGGCAACAAGGGCGGCGCCCAAGCGGCAAAGGGCGCACCGCAGCAGCCGAAGACGGAAGCGCAGGCCGCCGCCGCCGCGCCGCAGCCGGCGACTGCGGAAGCACCGGCAGACGCAGCACCGCAGGCCGAGCAGCAAACGGCCGCGAGCGAGTAACGCGCAATGCGTCGCCGCGCGATCGCGCGGTGACGGCCCGCCTGCACCGCGCGTGCAGCGCATCACGTGACAGACCGGCCTGACCCCGCTCGGGGCAGGTCGGGACTGCCTCCGCTGGCGACACCGCCAGTCAGCCAGCCCTCAACCCATCAGCATCGAACTGCCAATCGAACCGGCGATGAAAGCGCGTCGGCGAACGCAGCTTGCGCAATGCATTGTTCGTGTTGAACGGGCATGGCGGCCGGATATCGAAACAAGGACGGTGTGCATCACGAAACAGCTTACGTCGTACCACAATAGTTCGTTTTCCTAAAGTAGACAGAGCGCAGTTGAGGCGCCCCGATTCGCACTCACGCCTATATGTCACGCGTCAGCCGTTGCCGGGCACGAAATGCCATGATGGTCGCGCGACCGACGCGTGATATCCGGACGCGCGACCACTGCGGCGGCCGTCAGCCCATCGGTTGGCGACCCGCGACACAAAAGCCGATAATCTCAGCAACCGGGAATGCCGGGCCGATACACATTGCCGACCACGCATGACGCGACAGGTGCCGGAAAGCCGACGCGATCTATCCGGCAATCTCCGAAATTGAACGGCACCGGCAAACCGTACGCGCCACGGCATCTCATGAAGCTTGCCGACTCCATACGCACAACGCTTTACGCAAAGACCGCCCCATGAACCCGAGACATTCCGCGATTCTCGTCGCGCTCATCGCCGCCGCGCTGTTCGGCGCCGCGACGCCGCTCGCCAAGGCGCTGCTCGGCGCGATGTCGCCGTTCATGGTCGCGGGCCTGTTCTATCTCGGCAGCGGGATCGGCCTCGCCATCGGGATCCTGCTTCGCGGGCTGCGCAGCCACCGCGCGCCGGCCGGGAATACCGCGTCGTTGCAACGCGCGGACCTGCCGTGGCTTGCCGGCGCGATCGCGGCCGGCGGCGTCGCGGGCCCAGCGCTGCTGATGTTCGGGCTGTCGAGCACGCCGGCCGCGACGAGTGCGCTGCTGCTCAATCTCGAAGGTGTACTGACGGCCGTCATCGCGTGGGCCGTGTTTCGCGAGAACGTGGATCTCCAGGTGTTTCTCGGCATGGTCGCCATCGTCGCCGGCGGCACGCTGCTGTCGCGGATGCCGGGGCGCGCGGGCGTGCCGGTCGGTGCGCTGCTGATCGCCGCCGCGTGCCTGTGCTGGGCGATCGACAACAACCTGACCCGCAAGGTCGCCGCGAACGATGCGATGGTCATCGCATGCGTGAAAGGGCTGGTCGCCGGGCCCGTGAATATCGGCATCGCGCTCGCGGCCGGCGCGACGCTGCCCGCCGTTCCGGCCACGGCCGCCGCGATGCTGACCGGCCTCGGCGGCTACGGGATCAGTCTCGTGTTGTTCGTCGTCGCGCTGCGTCATCTCGGCAGTGCGCGCACGGGTGCGTATTTTTCCGTGGCGCCGCTGTTCGGCGTCGTGCTGTCGCTGCTGATCTGGCCGGCACTGCCGTCCGTCACGTTCTGGATCGCGGCCGCGTTGATGGCGCTCGGCATCTGGCTGCATGTGCGCGAACGGCACGAACACGAACATGCACACGAGCGGCTCGCGCATACGCACCGGCATCGGCATGACGAACATCATCAGCACACGCACGACTTTCCGTACGATGGCGATGAACCGCACACGCATCCGCACGTGCATCTGCCGATCACGCACAGTCACGCGCATTTCCCGGACATTCACCACCGCCATCGACACTGACCGCGCGGCCCACGGACAAAGACCCGCGCCGCGCGCCACGTGTATCGCAAGGTAACCGTTTATGGGGTGTCGGTTCGTGCCCGCCGCGCCCCTTCGACACTCAACGATTCAGTCGCCCGTCTGAATCAGCCGAATCAATGAACCGTCCAGGTCGATCAGCGCGCCGCGGGTACCGCCCCATGGCTCGCGTTTCGGCCGATGCGCACGCGGCCAGCCGGTCGTCTGCTCCGGAATGCCGGCCGCGAGCACCTCATCGAAAAACGCGCCGACGTCGGCGAGCCGGAAACAACAGCTGAACCAGCTCGTGGCCGGATCGAGGTCGGGATGCGGAAAGAATTCCAGCAGCAGGTCGCCGCGCCTCAGGATCATCCAGGTGTCGTCGCGCCAGGTTTCGACGAAGCCGAGATTCGCATAGAACAGCGATGTGGCTTCGAAATCGCGCGACGGCAGATTGGGAGTCGCCAAGTCGGTCAAGGTTGGTCCTCCGGTGGGCGTTGGGATCGACCGAGCGCGCGGGACAGCGCACGGATGGATGTCGCGCATGATTGATCAAACGCTGCGTATCGGCAACCCACGCAGGGCGTCGTCGTGACTATCGTTGCAGGGGACAGCAGGATCCGAAATCCTCGTAGCGCGGGCATCCGGGCGTGGGCCCGCGCGTCAGGCCGAGCGATGCAGCCATTTCCAGCGCGAGAAATTTCTTCCAGCGCTGCTGCGCGATATTGCGCGCGGCGAGCGCGGGGAAATCGAGCAGCGCGAGTTCGTTGCGGCATGCGCGTGCCGCAACCAGTGCGCCGAACAGACGTGCATCCGGGGACGCGGCATCGGCCGCCGCGGACAGCAGCGATTGCAATACGCGCCGATGCGCGTGCCCGAGCGCGGACGTCATCGTGGGCGCCCGCACGCCGGTCGAGCGTTGCGCGCCGCTTGCAGGTGCGGCGAACGACGGGGCCATCGCAATCGGTCAGTCGATCAATCGATCAATCGATCAGTCCATCACTCGACCCCGACGATCACGCTCGACGCCTTGAAGATCGCCGACGCAGCCTTGCCGCTCGCGAGGCCGAGACGATCGACGCTGTCGTTGGTGACGATCGCGACGATTTCCGCGCCGCCCACGGCCCGGATCACGACTTCCGAATTGACCGTGCCCTTCGCGATCGACGACACGGTGCCCGCGATGCAATTGCGGCCCGACACCTTGCTGCTGTCTACGTCGACCATCACGATCACCGACGATGCCTTGACGAGCGCGAACGCCTTCGTGCCGGCCGCGAGACCGAGCGATGCGGTGCTGCCGTGCGTGATCACGGCGACGATGTCGAGGCCGTCCTGGGTACGCAGCGTGATTTCGTCGTTGACGGCACCGGGCTTGACGGCGGCGATCTGGCCGGCGAATTGATTACGGGCACTGCTACGCATGATGATCCTCCGAAACATGGGCTGCCCGGCGGGCGGTGAGCGAATGATGGAAACCGCGGACGAGTTTACCGGCAACGCCGGTGACGCGCGCCGTCGGCATCGACATACCGGACTTGCGAGACCGCGCACGGGGTGATGCGGGACGCACGCGTGTCGCGCATGCTATCCCGCGCCGCACGCGATTACCTGGTCGGGGCCGACGCAGCAGCCGGCGCACCGGCCGCCGACGTCTGCTGCGACACAGCGGGCGCCGCGTCGCCTTCCCATCCGCCGCCGAGCGCGAGGAACAGCTTCACCTGGTCGGCGGCGACTTGCCCTTCGGCCGCGGCGACCTGCGCGCGCACACTCGTGAGCGTGCGCGTCGCATCGAGATCGGAGATGAACGATTCGCGGCCGGCCGTGTAGAGCCGGTGCGTTTCGTCAGCGGAATTGCGCGCCGATTCGTAGGCCGTGCGCAGCGCATCGGTGCGCTGCACGTCGGCCGCGTAGGTCGCGAGACTCGATTGCGTTTCGCGCAGCGCGTTCAGCACGACGCCGTCGAAGTGCGCGAGTGCGCCGCCGGTCGCGGCTTCGGCTTCGCGCACCCGTGCGCGCTGGCCATTGACCGGGAACGACCAGCTGATCAGTGGTCCGAACGACCAGCGATTCGTGGTGGACGAGAACAGGTCGGCGGCGACGCCGACCGAGCCGGCCGACGCGCCGATGCTGATCGACGGATACAGCGCGGCGGTCGCGACGCCGATCCGTGCGGTCGCGGCGGCGAGCTGGCGCTCGGCTTCGCGAACGTCGGGGCGGCGGCGCAGCAGCGCGGCGCCGTCGCCGATCGGAATCGGCTGGCGCAGCCTCGGCAGGCGCTCGCATTCGGCAACCGCCTTCGGCAAGTCGGCCGGCGAGCGCGCGAGCAGCGCGGCGAGCTGGTATTGCGCGATCTTGCGTCGACCTTCGAAACGCGGGATGTCGGCGGACAGCGTGCGTACCTGCGTGACACCGCGCGTCACGTCGGTCTGGTTGCCGCGCCCCGCATCGCGCAGCCGCTGCGAGAGCTTCACGCGCTGCTGCTGCAGCGCGAGCGACTGCTTCGCGATCGCGAGCTCGTCGCCGGCGGAGCATGATTCGACGTAGGCACGCACGACGTCCGCGACGACCGTGATGCGCGCCAGGTCGGCGGCCGCCTGCACGGCTTCGCTGTCCGCGCGCGCGGCCTCGACGCCGCGCCGCAACTTGCCGAACAGATCGAGTTCATACGACACGCTGATGCCGACCGTGCCTTCGTTGACGACCGGCAGCTTGTTTTCAAGCAGATACTGCTCGGCCGATTCCTGCGCGCGCTGCACGGCTGCTTCCGCGCTGCCGGAAAAGCCGCCCTGTTCGTTCGCGACTTCCAGCGCCGCGCGCGAACGCGCGAGGCTGGCCGCGGCGACGCGCAGATCGGTGTTCGATTTCAGCGCGCTACGCACGAGCGCGTCAAGCACGGGATCGTCGTACAGTTGCCACCAGTTGCCGGGCACGGCGTTGCGCGATACGAGCGCGCCGTTCGCGTCGTCGAGCGCATGGTTCGCGAGCGGCGCATTCACGTACGCCTGCTGCGGCAGCTTGTAATCGGGGCCGACGGACTTGCACGCGCCGAGTGCGAGCGCGAGCGGCGCGAGTGCCGCCGCGAGGCGCAGGCCGTGCCGCTTCATCGCGATGCTCCCGTCGCGCTCGCGGCCGCGGGTGCGGATGCCGCGGGCGACGAAGCGGGCGGCACGGCTGCGGCGGAAGCGCCGGCAGCCGGTTTCGTCTTGCCGTCGCGGCGCGTGTCGGTGCGCACCGCGACGGTCGCGGTGCGGCCGGCGATCATCCGGAAGTCGTCGGGCACCTCGTCGATCACGACGCGCACCGGCACGCGCTGCGCGAGCCGCACCCAGCTGAATGCCGGGTTGACGTTCGGCAGCAGGTTCGCACCCTGCGTGCGGTCGCGATCCTCGATCGCGGCGACGATGCTCTGCACGTGGCCGCGCAGCGGATGCGGCTCGCCCATCACGACGATGTCGACCGGCTGGCCGATGTGGATGCCGCGCAGCTTGGTTTCCTCGAAGTAGCCGTCGACGCGGAACGAATTACGGTCGACGACCGACAGCACGGCGCGGCCGGCCGGCACGTATTCGCCAACGCGCGGCGCACGGTCGTTCAGGTAGCCGTCGACGGGGCTTACGATCGTCGTGCGCTGCAGGTTCAGCTTCGCGGTGTCGAGCGACACCTGCGCATCGGCGACGGCGGCTTCGCCCTGCTCGACGCGCGTGCGGCTTTCCTCGACCTGTTCGCTGGCGACCAGGTTGCCGAGCTGCAGGTTGCGCGCGTACTCGCGCTTTGCCTGGGCGAGCGTCGCGCGGCGCTGCGCGAGCGTCGCTTCGGCCAGCCGTTCCGCGAGCGCGTAGCGCGCCTGGTCGATCACGAACAGCACCTGGCCGCGCTTGACCTCCTGGTTGTCGGCGACTTGCACCGCGGTGATGAGCCCCGCCACGTCGGGCGCGACCTGGATCACGTCGGCGCGCACGTGCCCGTCGCGTGTCCACGGCGAGAACATGTAGTAGTTGATGATCCGCCACAGCACGAGGGCGGCCACGACGACGACGATCAGGGTGAGCAGGATCTGCCCTGCCGAGAGCCAGGTTTTTTTCACGGTTAGCTAGCCACGAGATGGTGAGACACGATGACGACCGCGGCAAACACGAACACGTAGATGCCGAGGTCGAAGATCGAACGGTGCCAGACGAGGCGGTAAAAGCCGACGCGCTCGAGCAGCGCGCGCACGACGATGTTGATCAGGTAGGCGATCAGCATCAGCACGAGCGGAGCCGGCACGAATACGCCGAAGATGTCGATTTCGCCGATCATGGTCGCGGTCGGAAAGACAGGTTGGAAAGCGGGATCATGCGCTTGCTCCGTCCGGCGCCGCTTGCGGCGGCTGCGCGGACGCGGCCGGGTACAGCGACAGCCGCAGGCCGACGAGCGCATGCAGCGTATCGCGCAGCCGGCGGTGCGTCGCGGGCGTGGCGGGGGACGCGGGCGTCGTGCCGCCGTCCGCCGCTGCCGCCGGCGCGCCCGGCAGGTTGCGGCCGGCCACGCGCTGCAACGCATCGTCGATCGACGCGAGCAGCGCCGGTGGCGCGGGCTGGCGCGCGTTCGCGGCCGCGCAGCGCGTGTAGTGATCGGTGACGCCGGCCAGCACGCGGTCGATCGCGCCGGGCACGTCGCCCGACAGCTTGCGGCGCGAGCGGCGCAGGTCGAGCGCGTTCAGCGCGATGCGCAGGTCGCGGAAGCTCTCGATCGACGGATGGCGGTGGTCGTCGGACGCGCCGAGGCGCGGCAGCAGTTGCGTGACGCGGTCGAGCATGCGCGACGCATGGTTGCGCTGGTCGTCGAGCGGCTGCGTCGACGCGGAGCGCGCGACGTCCTCCCACCCCGAGCGCAGCAGTCGCCGCACCGCGAGTTCCGCGCCGAACGGCCGCGTCGCCCGCGTCCACACGTACGCGAACAGCAGCCCCGCGACGCCCGCGAGATTGCTGTTCAGGAACACGAAGAAGTCGGCGTCGTACGCGCTCTGGATGCTGATGAAGGTCGCGGTGTTCACCGCGACGAGCATCGTCACCATGTTGAACTGCGGGCGCGGCAACAGCGTGCCGATCAGGATGAACGGGCCGGCGAACATCAGCACGAGCATCGCGAAGTCGTGCACGTGCGGCAGCACGGCGAACAGGTACAGGCCCGCGAACACGACGCTCGCGGTGGTGGCCAGGAAGAACTTGAACACCAGCGGCGCGGGCTCGTCGAGCGCCGCGAAGAAGCTGCACGCGACGGCGACCAGCGTGACGGCGCCGGCGCCGTCGTGCCAACCGGACTGGATCCACAGCCAGCACGCGAACACGATCGCGCCGGCCACGGTCAGCGTCGAGAACAGCATCATCCCGCGATCGAAGAAGCGCTCGGTGCCACCGAGCCGCCAGTGCCGATATCGCGGCCGCCAGACACCCGACTCGTTCGCGATCAGCGCGCGCAGCGAGCGGCAGTCCTGCCAGATGTCGATGACCTGGCGCAACCGCCACAGCGCGTTCGACAGCAGCGCGCCGTCCCAGCTCGTCAGCGCGCTGTCGGGCGGCTGCAGCGCCGCGATGCGCGCGCGCAGGTTGTCCGCGACCGGGTCGTCGGCCATCGCGCCGTCGGTGCCGGCCTTCAAGGCCGGCAGCGGCGCGTCGAACCACTTCGCGGCGTCGGCGAGCAGCGCGTCGAGCGCGGGAGGGCGCACGTGAAGGTCGCGCATCAGCGCGATCAGCGGATCGGCGAGCGACGACATCAGCGGCAGGAACAGCTGCATCCGGCCGGCGAGCGCCTGCATGCGGGCGAGTACGTGTGGGTGCGCGTGGTCGTAGCTCAGCTGGCTCAGCAGGAATTCGAGGCCGGTGATGGTCGCGGCGAGGCGCTGCCGGCACGCGGACAGCGCCTTGCCGGCGAGGTGCCCGGACAGCGTCTCGCGGCCGTAGAACGCGGCGTCCTTGAACCACGCGTCGGTGCGATCGATCAGCGTCGGCGCAAGCCGGTTCGGAAACACGGCGCTGCCGACCACGCTCGCGCACACGATGCCGAGCACGATTTCCTCGGTGCGCGCGATCGCGACGTCGAAGACCGTCGACGGATCGGTCACGGTAGGCAGCGCGACCAGCGGCATCGTGTAGCCGGCGAGCATGAACACGTAGCTGCGCGCGGTGCGGTCGGAGATCGCGAGGTAGAGCAGCGTGCCGCACCACGTCGCGACGATGATGCTGAACAGGAGCGGCGTCTCGACGAACGGCGGCACGAACAGGATCGCGGCGGCCGCGCCGAGCGCGGTGCCGAGCGCGCGATACAGCGCCTTCGAGCGCGTCGCGCCGACGAACGGATTCGACACGATGTAGACGCTCGCCATTGCCCAGTACGGACGCGGCAACTGGAAATACAGGCCGAGGTACAGCGCCAGCATCGACGCGGCGAACGTCTTGCCCGAGAACAGCCAGTCGCGAAGGCTCGGATAGGTCATGACGCGGAATCGGCAGGGTGGGACGGACGCGACGCCGGGTGCTGCGCATCGGCCGCGCCGAATGCGTTCAGGACGCGCAGCGTCGCTTCGAGATCGGCGCGCGTGACGCCCTTGAGCACCTGCGCGCGCAGCACGCGAAGGTCTTCTTCCATCTTCGCGGTGATCGCGCGGCCGGCGGCCGTCAGCGAAATCGTCTTCGCGCGGCGGTCGTGCGGATCCTCGTCGCGGCGTGCCAGCCCGGCCGCGCACAGCTGGTCGAGCAGGCGCACGAGCGACGGCCCCTCGATGCCGACGTGCTCGGCGAGCGTGCCCTGGCGCACGCCTTCACCGAGGCGGCCGGCGATCAGCAGCGGGGTCGCGCAGGCTTCGGACACGTTGTACGCGGTCAGCACGGCGTCGCTCGCGCGGCGCCACTTGCGCGCGGTGAGCACCAGCAGGCTGCTGACGGCGAGGCGAAGGTCGTGCAGATTGGTCATGGGCGAGATGATAGAGGCAATAACATTCGATAGCAAACTATCGGTTTTGTCACCTCGGAGTCATTGCCGCACGCCGCGGCGCCAGCCTGTAACGAGCAATTCAGGCAGCAGGCACGCGGCTGGTCGAGCTGTAAGCTGGTGAATTCTCGGCGGATCGACACAGACTATACCGGCCCGACTGTGGCGATCGGGATCGCCGCTGGCGGCGAGCCGATCCGTGCGCGGGTACGGAGACATCGAGATGGGACGGACCGAGGTATCGGCGCGTTGGCACGACGCGATCGGCGCGCAGGTGTCGGCCGCGGCGCTGCAGCGCGGCGTGATCGCTCGCGCGCTGCCGCATGGGGACATGCTCGGCTTTGGGCCGCCGCTCGTGAGTGATGGCGCGCGAGGAAGCGGACGAGATCGCCGGTATCGTGAAGGACGCCATGGACGAGGTCGCGCAACGGAATATTTCTACCGTCGCGTGAGTGTCATGCGGTGCTGATGTGCGCGTTGGTGCGCGAGATGACGCCGCCGCACGGAAGCGCGGCGGCGTCTTTCCATTGATGGGTGCCGGTTCGGAAAACGTCGTCCGTCGTCAGCCGAGCATCACTCAGTAGTCCCACGTAACGGGAACGAAGCGGAAACCTTCGCCGTTCCTTGCAACATGCCCGATGGACGGGAACGCGACATGCGCCGCGGCCAGCAGCGCACCGGTTTCGGCGGCTTCGTTGAATAGAGCGATACGCACGTCGACCGCTGCTTCGGGGTCGTGTTCGAAGCCGTTTTGCCAGTCGGGATTGTCGAAGTTGACTTCGAAGACCGCGTCGCCGACGAACGTCAGCTTTTCACCCTTCGACGCGATGTCCACCACGCAGTGTCCAGGCGTGTGCCCTCCCGTCACGCGCGCCGACACGCCCGCCGCGACGTCCACGGTCCGGTCGAACTGCACGATGTTTTCGCCGTAGAGTTCGACGAACTTCGCGGCCGCCTTGCGCAGCGCGGGCGGAACGGTTTCCGGCATCACCGTCTTGCTGAAATCCGGATTCTTCCAGAACGCGACTTCCGCGGCCGATACGTGAATGCGCACGTCCGGGCTCAGCCGGGCTTTGACGCCGTCGGTGTTCAGCCCGCCCACGTGATCCATGTGCATGTGGGTGATCACGATATCGGTGATCGCAGCGAGGTCGATGCCGGCCGATTCCAGACGCATGACCGATCGCCCGGCGCGCGTGAAGTATTCGAAACCGTCGCCCACGCCCGAGTCGATCAGGATCAGGCGCTCGCCGCTGCGCACGAGCGCGATATTCAGCGCCCAGTCGAACATGTCGCGTTGCAGGAAACGGCCGTCGAACCATTCGTTGCGGTCCGCTTCGCTTACGTTGGTGGACATGGTGGAGGTCGGCAGCGGCAGAACGCCGTCGCTGACCAGCACGACATCGACGTCGCCGATGCGCACCGCGTAGCGGGAAGAAACGAGTTCGCCCGCATCTTCGCTGCCGAGGCAGGTCGTAACCGGCTGTACGTTGCGGATTGATTTGTTCATGGTCAATCGTCCTGTGAATCATGTGGGGTAAGCCGCACTGCGCAGCGCGGTTCGCGCGCACGACCGTGAATGTCGCGCACTTCGCTTCGCTCGCATGTCGATCGAGCGTGTGAGCGATTGTAGGAAAGGGCGACGGATGCCAGTAGCACCGCGTGTGCGCACATGATGTTGTCCGGACGACAACAATCGGGCGCCGACATGGGGGCGCCCGGCGGACCAACAGCGCTATCCCGCCAACCTCGTGATCGCCGCCTGGCTGCCCGCTTGCTCCCGGAGACGGAACTTCTGGATCTTGCCCGTAGCGGTCTTGGGCAATTCGCCGAAAATCACACGACGCGGGCATTTGAAATGCGCCAGTCGCTCGCGGCAGAACAGGATGACGTCCTGCTCGGTGATGTGAGAGGCATCCGGTTTCAGTTCGATGAACGCACAAGGCGTCTCGCCCCATTTGTCATCCGGCTGAGCGACCACGGCCGCATTGAGCACGCCGGACATGCGATAAATGACCTCCTCCACCTCCACGGACGAAATGTTTTCTCCACCCGAGATGATGACGTCCTTGGAGCGGTCCGTGATCTGGATATAGCCGTCGGGATGAACGACCGCAAGATCGCCGGTATGGAACCAGCCGCCGGCGAAAGCTTTTGCCGTTGCGTCGGCATTCTTGAAGTACCCCATCATGACCGTATTCCCCCGGACCAGAACTTCGCCACAAGACGCGCTATCGGCAGGGACCGGTTCGAGCGTCGCGAGATCGGCGATCGTCATGTTCTCGAACGCCGCCGCGCGTACACCTTGTCGCGCTTTCAATCTCCCTTGCTGCTCCGGCGGCAACGTATCCCACTCGTCGTGCCATGCGCAGCTGATCGGCGTACCGGCGATCTCGGTAATGCCATAGACGTGATCGACGTCGAAACCCATCGCGCCGACGGCCTCCAGCACGGCTGCCGGTGCCGGCGATCCGGCGGTCAGGACCCGCACTCGACGAGGCAACGGCTGCAGTTCCGACGGGGGCACGCTCGCGATACCGGCGAGGACAATCGGTGCCGCACAAAAATGATCGACGCCGTGTTCGGCGATCGCGGAGAGAATATTCGCGGCATTCACCTTGCGCAAACACACATGCGTTCCCGCCGCTGCGGTAATCGCCCATGTGAAGCACCAGCCGTTCGCGTGGAACATGGGAAGCGTCCACAGGTAGATCGGCGCGCGCGGGAGCGGCCAGTTCGTCATTTGCAACAGGCTCATCACATAGGTGCCACGGTGGCTCGGAACGACGCCCTTCGGATCTCCAGTGGTGCCCGAGGTGTAGTTCAACGCGATCGGCGTCCATTCGTCGGCCGGGCGGCGGCCTGCAAATTCCGGGTCGCCGCTCGCCAGCAGCGACTCATAATCGGTTTCCCCGATGGCCGGACCGTCGGGTGCCTCGTGATCGTTGATATCGATCACGCGCGGCGGATGGGGCACCGACTGCAACGCTTTCGCGACCAGAGGCGCCAGTTCGCGATCCACGAGCAGGAGCTTGCATTCTCCATGGCGCAGAATGAATGCGATGCCGTCGGCATCGAGGCGGCAATTGATGGCATTGAGAACGGCGCCCGAGAGCGGGACGCCGAAGTGGGCCTCGAGCATGGCCGGGGTGTTCGGCGCGATGATCGACACCGTGTCGCCCGGCTCGATCCCCAACCGAACGAGCGCCGACGCGAAGCGATAGCAACGCTCGCGCGTTTTCGCCCATGTCTGCCGGAAGTGGCCATGAATGATCGCGGTTCGATTCGGAAAGACGTCGGCGGTTCGATCGAGAAAGGTCAGGGGCGTCAATGGAACGTGGTTTGCCGCGTTCTTCTCAAGACCTCGAGAATAGGCCGTTGCACTCATGACGTTGTCTCCATTCATTCATTATAAAAAGTAGTGAAATCGCGTACCGGACTGCGCTCCGTTACCAGCGTGTTCTCGATGCAGCCGTGATCCGCATAACCCAGGCTCATTCCGCACACCAACATCTGGTTGTCGGGAATGGCCAATTCGTTGGCGATGACGCGGTGGAACTTGTTGAAAGCCGCCTGCGGGCAGGTGTCGAGGCCCCGCGCCCGCGCGGCGATCATGACGCTTTGCAGGAACATCCCCGTGTCGAGCAGGCTGCCTTCACGCATGACCCGGTCAACCGTGAAGAACAGGCCCACGGGTGCGTCGAAGAAGTTGTAGTTGCGACCGTGCTGGACGTGCATCCGCTCCTTGTCGCCCTTCTCGATGCCCAGCAATCCATACAGGTTCCAGCCAACCGCGCGCCGGCGATCCAGATAGGGTGCGATCCATTCGCGCGGGTAGTAATCGTAGGGCTCGTCCAGGTCGGCGCTGCGGCCAGGATCGTCATTGATCTCGTTGATGGCGGCAGACAGGCGGGACTTCGTCGCGCCTGTCACGACATGCACATGCCAAGGCTGGATGTTGACGCCCGTTGCGCTGAAGCGAGCCACGTCGAGGATGGCCTCGATTTGCTCACGAGGAACCGGCGTGGGCAGGAAAGCACGGACGCTGCGCCGTGTGACGAGCGCCCAATCGACGGCTCGGGCCACGTCGTCGAACGAGTTCAACGGAGGAGGAGATAGACGGTCCATTTCGATGCCGGCATTGAAAGGTGCTTTGCACTGAGCCATGTGGTGTTTGTTGAGGGTGAGCTCATACGAGCCGTATTGTTCGCAAGCATGTCGGCGATGGCGTTGCCATGGCCGAAGCGTCAGCGGCCCGCGCTGCCCTGAACCGCGACAACAGGCGCACTGTTCGAGCGATGCGAGTCGGCACGTGTCTGGTTGATCAGCGTCACCGCCGCCGCGCCGATGAGGCCAGCCAGACCGATCGCCATGAAATTCTGTTCGAGCGGCAGCTTCAAGGACACGAGCCAACCAATGAGCACCGGAGCCACGATCGCGCCGATCCGGCCCACGCCGGAAGCAAAGCCGACACCCGTGGACCGGATCGCATGCGGATAGAAGTCACCCGCATAAGCGTACGCAAGCAATTGCGTACCGAGCGTCGATGCGCCGACCACGAATACGACGACAAACAACGATACGGTCGACTTCGTGTAGCCCATCAGTGACAGCGCAACCGCCCCGACGACGTAGAACGCAATCAGCACCCGCTTGATGTTGGCCTTGTCGCTGAGCCAGCCACCGAAGATCGCACCGACGATGGCGCCCACGTTGAAGACAATCACGAAGTTCAAGGCCGAGCCCAGGCTATATCCGGCCATGGCCATCAGCTTGGTCAACCACGAACTGAGCGCGTACACCATGAAGAGGCCCGTCATGAACGCGACCCAGATCATCGTGGTACTGAAGCCCCGACCATCCTGGAAGAGGCGTCGCACCGAGGCGTCCTGAGCCTTGTCTGACGAACCTCCCGCAAACTGCTCTTGAGCGCTCAACGGATAGTCGGGAACCAACCGCATCATCACCGCGCGCAGTTTGTCGTGCCGGCCGCGTTTGAGCAGGAAGACCATCGAATGGGGCATCGTCTTGATGATGAACGGGATCAGCAGCACAGGGAGGCCCGCGGCAAAAAAGACCGATTGCCAGCCGTAGCTGCCGATAAGCTGCTTCGCGGTCAGCGCCACCAGGATCCCGCCAATCGAATATCCCGCGAACACCAGCGTGACCAATCTGGTTCGCAACGCATTGGGCGAAAACTCCGCCATCTGCGCGGTGACGATCGGCAAGACGCCGCCGATGCCCAGGCCGGCGATGAAGCGCGTGATGCTGAAGCTGACGGGGTCGCTCGTGAACCCGGCGGCCGCGGTGAACAGACTGAACAGGGCCACGCAAACGCACATCATCGTTGGTCGTCCGAAACGGTCAGCCAGCGTGCCGAGGAAAATGGCCCCTAGCATGACGCCAAACAGCGTCGAGCCGGCCATGATGCCGGCGCTGGTCGCGTCAATGCGCATGTCCTTCATGATCGAAGGCAGCGCCGCGCCGACGACGGCAAGATCGTAGCCGTCGAGTATCAACATCAGGACACACCAGAACAGAACAAGCGCATGAAAGCCATTGAATCTGGCCCGACCGGCGAGTGAATACACGTCTATCTGGTTCATGTCGTCTCCTTGGATTTACTGTCGTGCATTGAAATGCGCGCGAGCGAAGGGCGCCATCGATGGGGCGGCCTTATCGCATCTCGATTGACCGTTGCCGTCCATGCTGCGACCAGTGTCGGACGGACGCGACGGGCGGTCCATGTCCGTGAACTTCAACCTGAATGAGGTCGCCGGACACCGACGTTTGCGGCGAACGCCACGGGCGGCAGCCAGTTTGAGAAATCGCTTCTCGTGACGATGGATTGCCGCGGTCCGTCGGACCAACCGTGCCCCGTGCGACGGTCCGCATCGCACGGGTTATGCGTCTATTCGTTTGAGTACGGGCGTAACGAGGCTGCCGATTTGCATCGGGCTGGAACGTGCGGACCCAGTTGGGTCGGCGCGGACAACGCCGGGCGGAAGCCCACCGCCCGGCACAGCCGATTGGCGCGCACGCCGAACTGGACTAATTCGAGCACGAGAAGCTCGCCGCCAGATTCTGGTCGCCCCCGATATATTTGGGCCACTGTGGGTATTCGCACATCGGTCTGGTACGTCCGGCTGTTGCCGGAGTGAGGTCGGTGATAGTCAGATCTTTGGGCGCGATTCCTTTCGTCACCCAGTTGTCCAATACCGTCAGACCGTCATATGAACCATTGAATTGGCCCGCGTAACCGTGGCCCGCGCCCGGCACCAGGTAGAACTTCAAAAATTGGCTAAGTGGCCCCTGCCCGAACCGGGATACCAGCCGGTTATAGTAGTCAACCGACAATTGCGCTGGAATGAACTGGTCTGATTGCCCGTGCTGGAGAATGATCTTGCCGCCGCGGCTCTGGAATTGACTCAGATCAGTGCTCGTGCTGTCCACGAGTGCGCTCACTGTCTGGACGCGCGAGGTTAATGATCCCGGATTGGCAGAATTAAAATTCAAAATGCTCAGCCCAGCGTCGCGAGCGATTGCAAACCGGAGCCAGTCATTTGAGAACGTGTAATAAAACGCGCTCTTGCCCGCCACCCCGGGCTCGACTATCGCATCGGCGGCTGACGCGCCCCAAGCGAAGCCGGTGGACCAAAAATCCGCCCCCGCAAACGCGTTATATGCCGGGAAAGTCTGAATCCCGTTTGCCAGATCGAAGCCCAAGTTAAGCGGTGTGCCAGCGGCGGTCATCGTACTGATCTGCGCGTCGGACAAGCAGGTGTCTCCGGTGTCGCCCCCGCCGGGGCAGCGAATCACTCTTGGGTCGAACACGCACGCTGCAGGGTTACTGATAATGCCGTCAGTCACGCCGTCCAGAGCATCGCATTGCTTCATGACCGCTGCGAGAACGACCTTGCCTTTAGCAGGTGTGACGTATCCTCCGGGCGCAAGGAGAGATTGCGTGATCCTGCCCATCTGCAGCCACAGTCCCGTTATTCCTGAAGCGGGAGATGTCGAAATGATGCCGTCGTAGTCGTGCGGGAATCGTTGCGCCGCGATCAAGCCTTGTCGTCCGCCGCTCGAGCCGCCAATGAAATAACTGTGCACGAAGTCCGAGCCATATCGTGCCTTTGCGATGTAGGCTGCGAAATCATGTGTCTTCTTGATGTGGTCGCCTGCGTAGTTGGCGAGTGCCTCGTCGTTTGTTGCAAAGGAACCATCCAGCGCGCTTCCCTCATGTCCACTGTCGCTCCCGACCGTTACGTAACCCCTGCGCAACGGCGTACTGACGCCTGCGGGCTCTGACCCGTTTAAGAACCCGTCAGCGGGTGGCCCCTCAGGATTGGCGATGGTGCCGTCAAATCCCCCGCCGCCAAAGTGAACAGCCTTTCCGTTGAAGTTGGTCGGAAGATCCACCTCCGCCCGAATATCGGGCGCATTGAAATCGATCGGGTGAATCGTTCCGAGCACTTTGCAGTACTCACCGTTGCGGTTACCAGAATCGGTATCGGCGACGAGCGTCGCGGACACGACAGTCGCACCGGTTGTCGGCAACCCGATCGAGCTGGCAGGAACGGTCACGCCAGCCAACGCACTGCACTTCGCGGCTGCTGTCACGACCGCGGCGTTTGCCGGCGCCGCGTCATCGCCGCCGCAGCCGGATACGGTAACGGCCGATGCTGCGAATAGCACACTCAAAATAGCCGAGCTTCGGCGGGTTCTGAACCGGGTTCTCATTCTCGTCTCCATATATTTTTGCTACCGCAATGCGCTGCTCATCGAGGGCAGTTCTTCTTGTCGCGCCGCTGATTTGGTGGCGCGTCGAAGGGAAAACTGCGGCCCGAGTAAGCGATTGCTTATCTTGCGGTGTTTATCAAGTGAGGGCTTTTGCGGAGCCAACCCCGGTTACGCCGCGCAACCGGGCGCGAGGCAGATTTTGTTTGCCGAACGCGATTGCAGTGTCAGCCTGGCCGGCACACCATTCCATGCCCGCCGACCTCAGTTTGCGTGAGGTCTGTGGACACGCCGGGTTTTCGTTGTGCTTCGTGCGTGGGCTGCCCCATCACCCCGAGAATTCGAGGGAGCATGAGTGGGATGCCGCTTCGACGCTGCCCGCCTGGATGCGATTCATCGATTGCGCGGCTTTGTCTTGCCTGGCCTCGGCAGCCATGCTTTTGCGCAATGCTCGTTTGGAAACGAGGCTCGAGCCTTTCGGCCGCTCGGACGTACGATCAAGCGTTCGCCTTGCCGTGGCGGTACATTCCCGGGCTGGCTCCCGTCCATTTCCTGAAGGCCCTGTGAAAAGCACTGGCTTCCTGGAATCCGGTTCGTGCCGCGACTTCGGCGACCGTGAGAGACGTGCTGGAGAACAACTCGATTGCGATGTCACGGCGCAATTCGTCTTTCAGTTGCCGGTAATTCGTGCCTTCGGCCAGCAGGCGGCGTTGCAGCGTGGCCGCGGACAGATTAAGCAACCGCGAGAGTGCGTCGAGGTCCGGCCAGTCGTCGGGGGCCTGGTTTCTGAGTCGCCGCCTGACCTGGGCCGTCGTGCTCGATTCATTGCGATACTTGACCAGGATATTGGCCGGCGCATTCTCGAGGAAGGCACGCAGGCTCGCTTCCGTGCCGGACAGTTTGAGGTCGAGAAAACTGCGATCGAACCGGATCAGGGTCTCCTCCGCGGAGAACGTCACGTCCTCGCAGAAGCGCATGCGGTAGTCGCTGTCATCGCTTGGTGCGGACGCGCGAAACCTCATCTCGATCAGGGGAATTCGTCTGCGTGCGAGCCAGCATGCAAAACCGTGCACGAGGATGAACCATGTGCCGTAGGCAAAGAGCCGGCGTGTGCGCCCATCGTCATGCAGGACGATCACTGCATGCTCGCCTTCGCAGCGCAACTCGCCGTGAATGTCGTCGAGCACGGCACGCAGGAACTTCAGCATGCGACGCAGCGCGTGTTCAAGATTGTCCGCATGCAGCACCGCGTGACACATCAGCGCGTAACTACCCCGGCGCAGTGGGTGGCTGTCGAGACCGAAGAACTCGTCGTCCATCAAGTCGGCCAAGGCCGCCCACAGGCGCGAAAAGGCCAACGCCGGCACACGGGCTCTCGGCGCATTCAACAATTCTGCCGCGATTCCAGCGTGCTGGAGGACGGCCGACACATCGAGATTCCGTTGTGTCGCCACGAGAATGGCCTCACGTACCAGGCTGATGGAGGTTGTGCCCTTGTCTTGAGCATCGTTCATGGTCAGGCTCATCCACGGAAAGTGCAGTGATGTTAATCGCTGCCAGGCGCAAGCGAAACCTGCTTCCCGTGATGGCCGTGCGCGTGGTGCTGATGGGTGGCGTCGGCATGCCGGGCGGCGGGACTCGAGTTGCCGTATCCGTCGAGCATGCGAAACGACATCACGCTGCGCGGCAAGTGGGTGTACCCCTGAAACGCGCATCGCCCGCCGTCCGTTGCCGGAAGGCGGGCGATGCGAAGGATGCCGTTTATGGGAAGCCGATCAGTCGCGCATCAGCCCGGTCGCTCCGGCACCGTGTCCCCGCGCAGCGAGCAGCCGCGCGTTCGATCATGCCCGCCAGCGCAACCAGTCCGACCGCACAGGCCGCCATCATGTAGTACGCGGAATCATCGTATTGCCGGTCGGGGTTTTCCCCGTGCCATGGACGACGATGCGGCGATGCGCGGGCCCGGCAGCCCGGCCCCCGAGGCCGGCGCGTCTCCGGAAGCGGTGCCTACCGAATATGCGGCAGCAACGCACGCAGCCAGCACGCGACCGCCACCGCGCCCCCATCCGGCATGCCGATCGCGCGTTCGCCAAGATAGCTCGCCCGCCCGGCGCGGGGCGTCATGCCGGCCGTTTGCTGCGCACCGTGTTCCGCGGCCTCCACTGCGGCCGCCCATGCGCTCGCGGGGTCGCGATCATGGTCGAGTGCGCGGTCGAACGCATCGGCGGCCGGCACCAGTGCGTCGAGCATCGTCCGGTCGCCGGCGCGTGCGCCGCCCAATTCGCCGATCGCCTCTACCGCGCTACGGAACGCCGCGGCCCAGTCGCGCGCCGACGGCTCGTCGGTAGCGTCGGAGTCGTCGGTCGCGGCGAGGCGTCGCGACGCGCGCACCAAGGCGGTCGCATAAAACGGCCCCGAACTGCCGGCGATCGCGCGACGCAACGCGGCGCCCAGCGCCGCGAGCGCACCGGCCGGCGTGCCGAACGCGGCTTCCGGCAACGCGAGCATCGCTTGCGCGGCGCGATGCATGCTTGCGCCGAGATCGCCGTCGCCCGCGGCCGTATCGAGTTCCGTCAATGTCGCTTCATTGTCGATCAACGCTTGCGCGACCGCATGCAGCGCCGGCTGCAGCCGCGCGGCCCACGCGCGACCGGCCGCGTCGAGCGGCGGCAACGGCTCATCGTGCGCGGCCGCCGCGGCCACATGAATCTGCGCATTGACCGCGCCGCGGCCGGGCCATGCGCGCGCCTGCGTCGGTGCGTCGAGCAGCGCGGCGCGTTCGTCGTTCAAGCGCAGCAGCGAGATCGAGCAGCCGGGCATGTTCAGCGCGGACAGGAACGTGCCGGCCCAGGCGCGCGCGACCGTGATGCCGCGCCGGCTCAGGTTGTCGTACGCGGCGCGCAGCACGATCGCCAGCTCCATGTCCGGCGTCGCGCCGAGACCGTTGACGAACAGCGCGACGCGTTCGCCGCGATCGAGCACGAGATCGGCGATGATGCTCGACAGCAGCGTCTCGACGAGCGCGTCGGCCGGCAGCGGTGCGGTGCGTTCGACGCCTTTCTCGCCGTGGATGCCGAGGCCGAGCTCGATCTCGTGATCGGCGAGGCTGAACCCCGATTTCTCGGCGCCGGGGATCGTGCAGCCATCGAGCGCGACGCCCATCGTGCCGAGTTCGGCCGCCGCATCGCGCGCGATTGCCGCGACGCGAGCAAGCGGCAGCCCGCGCGCGGCGGCAGCGCCGGCCAGCTTGTGGATCAGCACGGTGCCCGCGATCCCGCGCCGCTGCTCGCGCTCGACGCGGCCGCGCAGCGACACGTCGTCGGCGACGATCACCGTCTCCACCGGAATGCCGTCCGCGCGGGCGAGCTCGGCGGCCAGCCCGAAATTGAGGCGGTCGCCGGTGTAGTTCTTCACGACGAGCAGCGCGCCGTTCGGGCCGGCGCTCGCGCGGATCGCGGCGAGCACGGCGTCGGTCGACGGCGACGTGAACACTTCGCCGCAGACGGCCGCGCTGAGCATCCCTTCGCCGACATAGCCGCCGTGTGCGGGCTCGTGGCCGCTGCCGCCGCCGGACAGGATCGCGACCGGGCGCTGCGACGGCTCGGGCAGCGGCTGGCGGACGAGCACGTGCTCGTCGCCGAGGATCGCAACATGCGGCGACTGCCGCGCGATGCCTTCGAGCATTTCGCGCACGACATCGGACGGGTGGTTCACGAGCTTTTTCATGGCGACAGTTTCCTGACGGTGGGACGGAGGCCAGCGGAACCGCGCGGGGCCGGCCGGCGGCGTGCTGTAAACGATAGGCGACGCGCACCGGAAACGGCGCGCCGCACCGTCGGCGTTACGGGCGATGCATTCGTGGCACGAATGTAACGATAACAGCGTCGCGCCCGGTCCCTCATCGTGAGCCTCGCCGGCGCTTCGGTCACGGCCATGCGGGAACGGGCCGGTGAATGGCGCGACGAACGGTTCGGGCGGCTCGGGCCCGCTACGCGGCTTGTTGTCGGGACTCGGCCCGACGCCGCTCGGTTCGCTGACCGCCGCCCGCCGTGACGGCGTCACGTGTGCCGCGTCGCTTGCGTCGGTTGACGACGCAGCGGGGTCGTGGCGGGCTCGGCGCAAGCGCTACCCGCATCGCGAAAGCGCGGCACTGCATGTCGCCGCGCGCTTCCGCTTACTTGACGGCCGCGATCACCTTCGCGCGAATCAGTCGCGCCCGCAGCACATTGCGGCTGATGCCGAGCAGTCTCGCAGCCTGGATCTGGTTGCGGTGGCTGAAGTCGAACGCCACCCGCATCACGGTGTCCTCGATACGCTCGAACAGGTTCTCGTGCGCGTCGTCGAACAGCGCGCAGAGCGCCAGTTCCAGCGCTTCCTGAGCGGGCGCATGGCTCACCGCTTCCCGCGCGCCCGCGGCCGTGGCCGGTGCGCATGACGACGACAGATTCAGATCGGTGTCCTGCAGCGCATCGTGGCGGCTCACCAGCAGCGCGTGATGCATCACGTTCTCCAGTTCGCGGATGTTGCCGGGCCACGGATGCGCTTCGAGCCGGCGCGCCGCGCGCGGATCGATGCTGCGCGGCCCGTGGCCGAGGCGGCCGCGGTATGTGTCGAGGAAGTGGCGCGCGAGCGGCAGGATGTCAGCGGGACGTTCGCGCAACGTCGGCACGTCGAGCCGCACGACGTTGAGCCGATAGAACAGGTCGCCGCGAAACCGTCCGGCCGCCACCGCCTGCTCCAAGTCGACGTTGGTCGCGGCCACGATACGCACGTCGATCGGGATGCTCGCGCGCGCGCCGAGCCGCACGACCTCGCGCTCTTGCAGCACGCGCAGCAGCTTGACCTGCATCGACAGCGGCAGGTCGCCGATCTCGTCGAGGAACAGCGTGCCGCCGTTCGCGGCTTCGAACCAGCCGGGCTTCGCGCCGACCGCGCCCGTGAATGCGCCTTTCTCGTGACCGAACAGTTCGCTGTCGACGAGCGTGTCGGATAGCGCGCCGCAGTTCACGGCAACGAACGGCCCGTCGCCACGATGGCTGACGTCGTGCACGTGGCGCGCGATCAATTCCTTGCCGGTGCCGGTCTCGCCGGCGATCAGCACGTTCGCGTCGCTCGGCGCGACGCGCCGCACGCGTTCGAGCAGCGCGAGTGAACGCGGATCGACGAACACGTGTGCACGGGTGCGATCCGCCGCGTGATGTGCCGAGCCGGTGAGAGCGGGCGCGCCGCACGAGCGCGGGCGCGATTCGTCCGGCGCAGCGGTGACGATACGAAGATTGACCGGACGCGGCGTTGCAAACAGGGAGGTCATGGCGATGAAGGCGTGAGTCGTTCGAACGGGCGGACCCGCGCCGACGGGCGCGTGGTCCGGTTGCTGCCTGGTCAGCAGAGTGTTCCGTGTTTTGCATCGCGCGGGAAGCATCGATTTCTGATAACGAAAGCGGCATTGCTGCGCAGGATGCAGCGACGCGCGAGCGCGCTGCGGCGACAGCGGATCCGACGTCATCGTGTTCGATGCGACGGTGCCTGACCGTCGCGATCGGACGAGCGCCGCGCGCAAAACTGCTGATCGAGCAGCAGCGCATCAGCAACGCTGTTTCCGCCGGTTCATCTCGCTGTGGAATATCGATGTGAGGCGTTTCCTGGAACGCTTGCCACGGCTGCCTGATTGGCCGCGGAACCCATACCGGGCGGCCGATCGACGAAAACTTCGTGATGCAGACGATCGGGTGATCGCGCAACCGTCCGCAATGGCACGGTCCTTGCGACCGTGGCACCGTATCGGCGCGACAACGCGCAGCTCGACAACGGGAACGGATGGCATGAGCAACCCTCTCAACGTAGTCGCCCTGTCGGGCGGGCTGCAACGACCGTCACGCACGCTGACACTGACGAACGCGATCGTTGCCGCGCTCGGCGACGCGTTGCCGATCGACACGCGGCTGATCGAACTCGGCGAGATCGGCAACCGGCTGGCCGGCGCGCTGAAGCGCGCGCAGGTACCACCTGATCTCGACGCGCTGATCCGCGCGATCGAGACGGCCGATGCGCTGATCGTCGCGAGCCCCGTGTATCGCGCGTCGTACACCGGCCTCTTCAAGCACCTGTTCGACCTCGTGCATCACGAAGCGCTGGTCGATGTGCCGGTGCTGCTCGCGGCCACCGGCGGCAGCGAGCGCCACGCGCTGGTGATCGACCACCAACTGCGGCCGCTGTTCAGCTTCTTCCAGGCGCGCACGCTGCCGATCGGCGTGTACGCGGCCGAAAGCGATTTCGACGGCTACGAGATCGCGAACCCCGCGCTGCGCGCCCGCATCGCGCTCGCGGTGGACCGTGCGGTGCCGCAACTGCGGCCGCGCGCACTTGCCGCCGTGGCTGCGTAACCCGTTTTGCCCTTCTATCAGGATCCTTCATGAGCATTCACGAACCTTCGGCCGACGGCGTCAAATTCGCCTACTGGGTGCCGAACGTCAGCGGCGGCCTCGTCGTCAGCACGATCGAGCAGCGTACCGACTGGAGTCTCGAATACAACCAGAAGCTCGCGCGCACGGCCGAGGCGGCCGGCTTCGACTATGCGCTGAGCCAGATCCGCTTCACGGCCGGCTACGGCGCCGAATACCAGCACGAATCGGTCTCGTTCAGCCAGGCGCTGCTGCACGCGACGACGAAGCTCAAGGTGCTCGCCGCGATCCTGCCGGGGCCGTGGCATCCGGCCGTGGTCGCGAAGCAGCTCGCGACGATCGACCATACTTCGAACGGACGCATCGCGATCAACGTCGTCAGCGGCTGGTTCAAAGGCGAATTCACCGCGATCGGCGAGCCGTGGCTCGAGCATGACGAACGCTATCGGCGCTCGAAGGAATTCATCCAGGCGCTGAAGGGTATCTGGACGCAGGACAACTTCACGTTCAAGGGCGACTTCTACCGCTTCAACGACTACACGCTGAGCCCGAAACCCGTGCAGAAGCCGCATCCGGAGATTTTCCAGGGCGGCAGTTCGCGCGCGGCGCGCGATAACGCGGCGAGCGTGTCGGACTGGTACTTCACGAACGGCAATACGCCGGAAAACCTGAAGGCGCAGATCGACGACATCCGCGCGAAGGCGGCGGCGAACAACCATCGCGTGCGGATCGGCGTCAATGCGTTCGTGATCGCGCGCGACACTGAGGAAGAAGCGCGGGCCGTGCTCGACGACATCGTCCGGCACGCGCACGTCGAGGCCGTGCATGCGTTCGGCGATGCAGTGAAACAGGCCGGCAGCGCATCGCCGGAAGGCGAGGGCAACTGGGCGAAATCGACGTTCGAGGATCTCGTGCAGTACAACGACGGCTTTCGCACGAACCTGATCGGCACGCCGCAACAGATCGCCGAACGGATCGTCGCGTTGAAGGCGATCGGCGTCGATCTCGTGCTCGCCGGGTTCCTGCATTTCATCGAGGAAGTCGAGTACTTCGGCCAGCGCGTGCTGCCGCTCGTGCGCGAACTCGAAGCGCGGCGACAGGCGGTTGCCGCGTGATGCGGGCGGGTGTTCGGCAGCCGCTTGCAGTCACCCGGGACTGCCCGAACGTGTGAATGCAATGGCCGGCGATGCATGTCGCCGGCCATTGACGAGCGCTGCCGCACGACGGGCGGCGCGTGCGGGCCCGTGCTTCAGCCGATCCGCGAGCCGCCGAGCGCGCTACGCGGCACTCGCCAATCTCGACGCGTCGACGAGCATCTGCACACCGAGGCAGCCGAGCACCGCTCCCATCGCCCAGCGCTGCGCGAGCAGCAGCGTCGGGCGAGCGTGCAGGTACTGCGCGATGCCGCTCGAGCAGATCGCGACCAGCCCGTTCGCCGACACGAACGCCGCGATCAACAACGAACCGAGAAACAGCGACTGGCCGAACACGCTGCCCTGCCGGTAATCGATGAACTGCGGCAAAAGCGACACGAACAGCATCGCGAGTTTCGGATTCAGCACGCTGGTGGTCGCGCCCATCGCGAGCAGCCGCAGCGGCTGCTCGTTCGGCAGCGTCTGTACCTCGAACGGCGAGCGGCCGCCGGGCCGCACGGCCTGCCATGCGAGGTAGAGCAGATAGGCGGCGCCCACCACGCCGAGCACGGTGCCCGCATAGGGCACGCTCATGAACAGCGTCGTGATGCCGAACGCCGCGCCGAACATGTAGAACAGGTAGCCGATCATCACGCCGGCGAGCGAAATGAGCCCGGCGGCGCGCCCCTGCGCGATCGAGCGCGACATCACATAGACCATGTTCGGCCCCGGCGTGACCGCGAGCATGCCGCCAATGACGAGAAACCCGTAGAGCGATCCGGACGTATGCATGTTGTTCGCTTCCTGCATCGAATGAGTGCTGACGGGATTCATTGTCCGACCATGGAGGAAGACAGTAAAACGGGATAAACTGAATCGATTGATCAGTTTTTCTGAATCGACATGAAAAAGCTCGACCTCGATGTACTCGCGATGGTGGTGGCCGTCGCGGAATCCGGATCGTTCGCGCAGGGCGCGCAGGCCGTGCACCGGTCGCCGTCGGCGGTGAGCATGCAGATCAAGGCGCTGGAAGATGCGCTCGGCAAGCCGCTGTTCATCCGCGACACGCGCAACGTCACGGCTACCGACGACGGCCGCATGCTCGCCGAATACGGGCGCCGGATGCTGGCGATGCGCGATGAGGCGTGGGCGTCGGTCGTGCGGCCGGAGATCCGCGGTCGCGTGACGATCGGCGTGCCCGACGACTACATCTCGTCGCTGCTGCCGCAGGTGCTCGGCAAGTTCGCGGCGACGCATCCGCGCGTCGAAGTGCGCGTGATCGGCCAGCCGAGCAGCGCGCTCGTGCCGATGCTGAAGAACAACACGGTCGACCTCGCGTGCCTCACGCGCATCAAGGGCGTGACCGGCGAGCTGATCCGGATGGAGCCGCTCGTCTGGGTCGGCTCACCCAAGCGTAACGTGTGGGAAGAGCGGCCGCTGCCGGTCGCGTTCTTCACGCACGGCGGCAGCATGGCGCGCGATCACGCGGTCAGGGCGCTGAGCCGGCGGAAGATCCCGTACCGGATGTCTTACGAAAGCCCGAGCCACCTCGGGCTGCTGAGCATGGTGGAGGCCGGGCTCGCGGTCGCGCCGCTCGCGCGCTGCTGCATTCCCGATCATCTCGTGCAGCTGTCGGAAAGCCACGGGCTGCCGCCGCTCGGCGAACTCGAGGTCGTGCTGGCCCGCAGCGCCAAGTCCGCGCGCCCGCCGTGCGACTACCTTGCGGAGCAGATTCTCGATGAATGGCGCACGTGATCGCGCTGGCCGTCCGGCGGCACGTCAGCACGATTTCAGCAGCCACTCCCGAAACGCCGCCAGCGACGGCAGCGTGTCGTTTTCCGGTGGGTACACGAGGTAGTAGCTGCGCTGGCTGGTGATCGCGTCGCCGATCGACACGAGCTCGTTGCGGCTCAGTTCGTCTTCCACCAGCACCTTCGGCACGAGGCCGATCCCCATGCCGGCCCGCACGGCCTGGATCAAGTGCGACGTCAGCTCGAAGCTCGGGCCGATCCGCATCTCGCGATGATCGAGGCCGAAGTGCGAGAACCATTCCGCCCACGCGTGCTGATTGCTCGTCACGCCGAGCAGCGTCTGCCCGACCGCCCATGCCGGCGCGCGCCGGCCGGCCTTGCGGCGCCCGGCCGCATCGGGGCTCGCGATCGCGATCAGGAACTCGTTGTACAACCGGTGCGCGTGCAGGCCGGGCCAGTCGCCCGCGCCGACGGTGATGGCCGCGTCGAGATCGTCGGTATGGAAGTCGATGCCGCCGATCCGCGAATGCAGGTGCACGGTCACGCCCGGATGCGCGGCATAGAAGTCGTGCAGGTGCGGCAGCAGCCATTTCGAGCCGAAGGTCGGCAAGGTCGCGAGCCGCAGCGTGCCGGCGCCTGCCTGGTGCGACATCGCCTGCAGCGTGGCGCCGCGGATGCGCCCGAGCGCGCCGCTCAGCTCGACGAAGTAGCGCCGCCCGACTTCCGTCAGCTTCACTGAGCGGCCCTCACGCCGGAACAGCGGCACGCCGAGCTGATCCTCGAGCGTTTGCACCTGCCGGCTGATCGCGCTTTGGCTCAGCGACAGCTCGTCGGCCGCGCGCGTGTAGCTTTCGTGGCGCGCGGCGGCCTCGAACACCAGCAATAGCGACATGGACGGCGTGAGACGGCGGTAATTCATGAGTTTTATGCAAGTTTTGCCGGGCGAGAATTCGTTTGTTTCTCGCGATGATTCGCAAGATACTGCATTTCCGTGTTGCGTGGAATCTTGCTCAAAACTCATGTTTCGGATCGAGACAGCGCAGCGCCCTCATTCATCTCGCGCTTTCATCCCATGTCGATCGCTCCGTTGCCCCGCCCCGTCAGCCCGCCCGAAGGCCGTTACCGCGACTTTCTCGCCGCTCTCCAGGCCGCCGGATTCGCCGGCGAAATCCGCGCGGACCATGCGAACCGGACCGTGCAGGCGACCGACAACTCGATCTACCAGCGTCTGCCGCAGGCGGTGATCTGTCCCGCGCATGCGCAGGACGTGCGGCTCGTCGCGCGGTTGCTGACCGAACCGGCGCACCGCGACGTCGCGGTGGCGGCGCGCGGCGGCGGCACCGGCACCAACGGGCAGTCGCTAACCGACGGCGTGGTCGTGGACCTGTCGCGCAACATGAACCGGATCCTCGAAATCAATGCCGACGAGCGCTGGGTGCGCGTGCAGGCGGGCGTCGTCAAGGACCAGCTCAATGCCGCGCTGAAACCGCATGGCCTCTTTTTCGCGCCGGAGCTGTCGACCTCGAACCGCGCGACGGTCGGCGGGATGATCAACACCGATGCGAGCGGGCAAGGTAGCTGCACGTACGGCAAGACGCGCGACCACGTGCTCGCGCTCGACTTCGTGCTGATGGGCGGCGAGCAGTTGCACAGCGACGCGCTCGCGGACGACGAGCTGGAACGCCGCTGCGCGCGGCAGGACCGGGTCGGCAAGGTCTATCGCACCGCGCGCCGCATCAGCGACGAAAAAGCCGCGCTGATCGACGCGAAGTTTCCGAAGCTCAATCGCTGCCTGACCGGCTACGATCTCGCGCACCTGCGCGAACCGGACGGCCGCTTCAACCTGAACAGCGTGTTGTGCGGCGCCGAAGGCTCGCTCGGCTTCGTCGTCGAGGCGAAGCTGAACGTGCTGCCGATCCCGAAGGTTTCGGTGCTGGTGAACGTGCGCTATGCCGGCTTCATGGACGCGCTGCGCGATGCGCGCGCGCTGCTCGCGCTCAAGCCGCTGTCGATCGAGACGGTCGACTCGAAGGTGCTGATGCTCGCGATGAAGGATTTCGTGTGGAGCAGCGTGGCCGAGTATTTCCCGCAGGACGAAGCGCGTCCGACGCTCGGCATCAACCTGATCGAACTCAGCGGCGACGATGCGCAGGACGTCGATGCGCGCGTGCGTGCATTCGTCGACCATCTGCGCACCGATACGAGCGTCGAGCGCCTGGGCCACACGCTCGCGACGGGCGACGACGCGGTCAAGCGCGTGTACGCGATGCGCAAGCGCGCGGTCGGCCTGCTCGGCAACGTGCAGGGTGAGGCGCGCCCGCAGCCGTTCGTCGAGGACACCGCGGTGCCGCCCGAGAACCTGGCCGCGTACATCGCCGAATTCCGGGCGCTGCTCGATGGCCACGGGCTGCAGTACGGGATGTTCGGCCACGTCGACGCGGGCGTGCTGCACGTGCGCCCGGCGCTCGACATGAAGGACCCGAAGCAGGCCGCCCTGGTGCGGCCGGTGTCGGACGCGGTGGCCGAACTCACGCAGCGGCACGGTGGCCTGTTATGGGGAGAGCATGGCAAGGGCGTGCGCTCCGAATATGCGCCGGCGTTCTTCGGCGAGCTGTATCCGTCGCTGCAGCAGCTGAAGGCCGCGTTCGATCCGCACAACCAGTTCAACCCGGGCAAGATCGCGACGCCGCCGGACCACACGCTGCGGCTGCTGAAGATCGACGAGGTGCCCACGCGCGGCGACCACGACCGGCAGATCGACGAGCGCGTGTGGCAGCGCTACGGCACGGCGATGCACTGCAACGGCAACGGCGCGTGCTACAACTTCGATCCGGACGACGCGATGTGCCCGTCGTGGAAGGCGACGCGCGAACGGGTGCAGTCGCCGAAGGGGCGCGCGTCGCTGATGCGCGAATGGTTGCGCCTGCAAGGACAGGCCGGCATCGACGTCGTCGCGGCGGCGCGTGCGCGAGAGCCGTTCCTGCGCGGTCTCGCGGCCCGCTGGCGCAACAGCCGCGCCGCGCGCAACGGTGAAGCCGACTTTTCGCACGAGGTGTATGACGCGATGGCCGGCTGCCTCGCGTGCAAATCGTGCGCGGGCCAGTGCCCGGTCAAGGTCAACGTGCCAGAGTTCCGCTCGCGCTTTCTCGAGCTGTATCACCAGCGCTACCTGCGGCCGGTGCGCGACTACCTGATCGGCTCGCTCGAATTCACGATGCCGTGGATGGCGCGCGTGCCGGCGCTGTACAACGGGCTGATGCGTGCCGGCTGGATGCGCACGCTACTCGAGCGGCGCGTCGGCATGGTCGACAGCCCGCTCCTGAGCCGCTTCGATCTCGCGGCCGTGATCCGGCGGTGGAACGTGCGGCCGGCCGATCCGCAGGCGCTCGCCGCGCTGAGCGACGCGCAGCGCGTGCGCAGCGTCGTCATCGTGCAGGACACGTTCACGCGCTATTTCGACACCGAGCAGCTGGCGACGCTGATCGAGCTGGCCGCGCGCATCGGCTTCCAGGTGTGGCTCGCGCCGCTCGCGCCGAACGGCAAGGCGCTGCATGTGCAGGGCTTTCTTCGCGCGTTCGAGAAGGCGGCGATTCGCAACGCGACGCAACTGGCCGCGCTCGCGCGCTCGGGGGTCGCGCTCGTCGGCCTCGATCCGGCGATGACGCTCACCTATCGGCAGGAATACCTGAAGGTGACGGGGCTGCCCGACGTGCCGAAGGTCGCGCTGCCGCAGGAGTGGCTGTTGCACGCGCTGCCGGAAGCCGGCACGGGCGCGGGCGCAGCGTACCGGTTGCTGCCGCATTGCACGGAGAAGACCAACGCACCGGACAGCGGCAAGCAGTGGGTGCAGGTGTTCGCGCGCCGCGGGCTGCGCCTGGCGGTTCAGGCGACGGGATGCTGCGGGATGTCGGGGACCTACGGGCACGAGGCGCGCAACCTGCACACATCGAAGACGATCTATGCACAATCGTGGGCCGCGCATGTCGATGCGCCGCAGGAGCAGGGCGAAGCGCTCGCGACCGGATATTCGTGCCGCAGCCAGGTGAAGCGCATGTCCGCACGGCAGGTGCGTCATCCGCTGCAGGCGCTGCTCGATCACGTGCGTCATGGACGTTGACGGCCGGTCGAATCGTCGATACGGGCCCGCGGCGCGCCGACGGCTGCGTGCGGAGCACGGCGCGTCTGCGTTCGGCATGGCCGGCGCCGGCATGATGCCGGACACCGGGGCGGCGCACGGGCTCCGCATGCGGCTGGGCCCGCGGCGTGCATGTACGCGCTTCAGGCACGCATGCCGTTGTGACGGCAACCGGTACGGGAGGCCGAATCGCGCCGCCTGTAATTAGTAGATGATGCCGAGCAACACGGCTTTGACGATGGCTTGTGTCTTGTTGACCGAGTTGAGTTTCTCCATGATGTTCTGCATGTGGAAGGTGATGGTTCGCTCCGATATGGAAAGAATGGAAGCGATTTCCAGCGCGGTCTTCCCGTCAGCGGCCCATTTCAGCACTTCTTTTTCGCGCGTGGTGAATGGGCCCATTTGCATCGCGGCCGCGGGCGCGTCAACCAGGCGCGAATTCACCGCGTGAGCGGCGTGCGCCAGATAGATCAGCCGGCTTTCCGTTGCGGCAAGTTCCAGATCCGAAATGGGATCCGCGCTGCGCGCGACGCTCCACATCGCGATGCGCCCGTGTTTGTCGCGGATGGGCTGCGACCAGCCGTGCGCAACACCATGCGCCTTCGCTTCCTCCCAGAATGGTTTGTCGGCGCAAGCGTCGACGGGCCATACAAGGGGTGACGTATAGACCAACCCGTAACGGACGACGGGGTCGCGTGCGAAATAATTTCCCTCGACGTAGCGTTGTTGCCACGAGTCGGGATAGGTATTGCGCGTACGGTACGTGGGCCGGGTCACGGGTAAGGGGTCGCGTGCGCCATAGGCGCACATTTCAAAATCGAGCGCGCGTGCCTGTGCGGCAACGATTTCGAATACATCGTCGAAGCTCAGCGCGCGCGACAACGTCGTCATGACGTCTTCTCTCCATGCATCCACAACAATCTCCAAATAGCGTGTAGTGTCAAACGCACGCGGTCGATGGCCACGCCGCGTGCGCGGACGACATGTTCGCTGCGCATGGAGCCGGGAAGCTCGAGCTCGCGCGCAACACAGTAATCTCGGAGGTTTCTGCGGCGTGTCGATATCGACTGGCTGAATCAGTCGGGGAAGAAGCGTGAAGCCACTCGAGTGCGACCGACGTCATGCATCTGGTTCCGGCCGGATGCTGTTGTGTTTGTTGTTTTGGAAAGCGCGCTGACCCCGGCGCCTGAAGTGCTTCGAGAATGCTTTCGCCGGCTGCACGCACGGATTCTTCGCACGTGCGTCATGCAGACCCGGTTGGTGATGTAGTAGAGCGTGGTCGGCGGCGTGGTACGACGAACCGCCGTTCGTTCTTGTCGGTTACGCGCATCTCGTGTGACGCGCGCACGTCGCCTCGTTCATGCGGTACGGCATGCCTGCACGATCAGTCGATCCAGATTGGCACGATCGAAAGCGCGAGCAGGAGTCCCAGCGTAACGTTTGCGATGCGCCAATGACGGTCGGTCCGCAGCGTGCGGCCGAGCAGCACGCCGGCCGTGCACCACAGCACGAGGGAAAAGATCGCTGCGATGCCGAATGCAATACCGAGTATCACGGCGAGGTGCATCGGGTCGGGCGTCAGCGCCGCGAACGACGCGGCCGCGCCGAGCGCCATCGTCCATCCTTTCGGATTGAGCCACAGCAGCAGCGCGCCACCGATGAAGCTGGTCGGCGTTTGCGATGCATTCACGTGATTCTTGGGCGCGCCGCTCGACGCGATTTTCCACGCGAGCCACAGAAGATAGGCGGAGCCCAGCACTTTCATGATCAGTTGCAGCGCCGGCACCGCGTGCAGCAGCCCGGCCAGCCCGGCCGCCGCGATGGCGGCGAGCGACGCGAGGCCGAGCGCGATTCCGCCGAGCAGCGGCACGCTGCGCCTGAACCCGAACTGCGTGCCCGACGCCGTCGCGAGCGTGGTCGCGCCGCCCGGCGTGATGGTGGCGACGATGACGAACACGATCAGCGAGAACAGCGTCTGGGACATGGTTGGAGAACCTCGTATGAAGAGCCGGGGCGGCTTTGGAATCCGTCTTCGCGCGAACGGGATCGCGTGCCTGACAAACTCTAAAAGTCTTTCGCAAGCTAGGGTATGGAATGTTTATAATGGGCCTATTAGCGTTGCTAATAGTCTATTTGCCCCCCTATGCCCCGCAATCTCGATACGAGCCTGTTGCGCACCTTTGTCACCGTTTCGCGTCGTTCGACCATGACGGCGGCGGCGCATGCGCTGCATCTGACCCAGGGCGCGATCAGCCAGCAGATCAAGCGGCTCGAGGAGTGCCTGGGCCAGCGGCTGTTCGATCGATCGCAGGGGCGCCTGAAACTCACTGCCGCGGGCGAACGTCTGCTCGAGCGGGCGGAGCAGCTCGTGCGGCTCAACGACCGCATCTGGGAAGACATGAGCGAGCCGGTATTTGCCGGCGTGCTGCGCGTCGGGGCGCCGTCCGATCTGGTCGGCACCTATCTCGCCGGCATCTTCAAGGCGTTTGCTCACCACTATCCGCACGTCGAAATCGTGCTCGTCAATCTTGCGTCGGTCGAACTGTCGGCCGCGCTGCTCGATGGAAGAGTCGATATCGCGGTGATCGAGCAGCCGGCGAGCGAGCCGGGCGGGGAGTGCCTGCGTGTCGAGCCGCTCGCGTGGGTCGGCGCGGTCGGCGGCAGCGCGCACCTGAAGCGGCCGCTGGCGGTGTCGATCGTCAGCGACGCGTGCGTGTTCCGCCCGGCATTGTTCGACGCGTTGACGCAGCACCAGATCGCGTGGCGGACGGTGTTCGAAAACGGCGACATCGAGGCGACGAAGGCGACCGTCCGACTGGACATGGCGGTGACCGCATGGCTCGCGTCGACGGTCCCCGCCGATCTGCAGATGCTTCGATCGGCGCAGGGCTTGCCCACGTTGCCGGATTTCGCCGTGACCTTGCATCTGCCGCCATCCGGAACGACGCCGCTGGTCGAGGAAATGGCGAACTTCATTCGAAACGGTTTTCTCGACGCGTCGTCCGTTGGCGACGGCAGGTTGTCCGGTGCGGCCGATCGCGCGGCATGAGCGCGTGCTTCGGATGCGGCCCTGGCCGGACGCCGCGCGCCTGTAGGTCCTTCCAGTATCGCCACGCGTAGCCGCACTATAGGATCGATGCCGAGATTCGGTTGACGGCATCGCGACGCGTGCGTACTGCACCGGTTGCGACCACGTTCGACCACACTTCGGCTTTGCGCCGCTTCCCCGTTTCCGCCACTCGATTTTTCCCGAGGCATTCGATGACTATCTGGTTGCTGCAACTCATGCTCGTGATCGCGTGCTGCAACGTCTGCGGCCGTCTTGCCGAGCGGCTCGGCCAATGTGCGGTTGTCGGTGAAATCGCGGCCGGGCTCCTGCTCGGCCCTTCGCTGTTCGGCGCGATCGCACCGGATTTCTACGACGTGCTGTTCGGCGCGCACGCGCCGTCGGCGATGGCGCAGGTCGGTGAGATCGGGCTGGTGTTGCTGATGTTCCAGCTCGGGCTGCACATGGAATTCGGCGTCACGTTGCGCGGCGGCCGGTGGCGCGTGCCCGTCGCCGTCGCGATCGGCGGCTTGTGCATACCGGCCGCGATCGGCATGGTCATCGCGGTCGTGTCGAAAGACACGCTCGCGGCCGACGCGCCGTGGCTGCCGTACGTGCTCTTCTGCGGTGTCGCGCTCGCGGTGTCGGCCGTGCCGGTCATGGCGCGCATCGTCGACGATCTGAGGCTCGGCGCGATGAGCGGCGCGCGGCACGCGATGTCCGCGGCGATGCTGACGGATGCGCTCGGCTGGATGTTGCTGGCGACGATCGCGTCGCTGTCGAACGGGCCCGGCTGGGCCTTCGCGCGCATGCTCGCCAGCTTGCTCGTGTATCTGGCGCTGAGTGCGTTGCTTGCGCGTTTTGTCGTTCGCCCGCTGCTCATGCGGTTGGCGCAAACGGCGCACGCGACGCGCGACCGGCTGGTGGTGTTGTTCTGCTTCGTGCTGGCGTCGGCGGTCGCAACGTCGCTGATCGGTTTCCATAGCGCATTCGGGGCGCTGGCGGCGGCGCTGTTCCTGCGTCGCGTGCCGGGGCTCGACGTGGAGTGGCGCGAGAATGTGGAGGGCTTCGTGAAGCTCGTGCTGATGCCGGTGTTCTTCGCTTACGCCGGGTTGCACGCGTCGATCGCGATGATCGACGATGCGTCTTCATGGTTGTGGTTCGGCGTGTTTCTCGCCGGCGGGTTCGTGGGCAAGTTCGGCGGCAGCTACGTCGGTGCGCGCGTGACGGGGCTGGCGCCGCGCGACGCGATGCTGGTCGGTTCGTTGATGAATACGCGCGGATTGATGGAACTGATCGTGCTGTCGATCGGGCTGCAGATGCAGATTCTGCCGACCCGCGTCTATACGATCCTCGTCATATTCGCGCTGGTGACGACGGCGCTGACTGCGCCGCTCGTGCGGCTCACGCTGCGCGCGCATTCGCGCTCGGCCCCGGCGATGCAGATCGTCGGCGAGTGACGGGCCGGCGCGCACCGTGAAGCGTATCCGGATGCGCGCCGCGCCACGACAGCGTCGACTTCGTCAATCGCGTACGACGGCGTCCCACGCACGCTTCAACCGGCGAGCAGCCTCTTCGGCACTCTGTTCTGCCAGCATCGAGTACGACACGCGCAGCGTGTCGCGCTCCGGATCGGATGCATAGAATGCGCTGCCGGGCACGAACACGACCTTTTCGCGGATGGCCGCTTCGAGCACCTTTTCCGCCGGAACTTGCCGCGCGAAGCGGCACCACAGGAACATCCCGCCTTCGGGTTCGTTGAACGACAGGTCGTTGCCGAATGCGTCGCGCAATGCCTTCGTCAGCGCATCGCGTCGCATGCGGTAGGCGCTCCGCAGCACCTCGAGGCGGGACGTCAGGCGGCCCGACGCGAGATAACGCGCGACGATGTTCTGCGTCAGCGTCGACGTGTGCAGATCGAATGCCTGCTTGGCGACGGCCATCGGCGGACGCAGCGCCGAGGGCGGCACGATCCAACCGACGCGCACGCCGGGCGAGAAGACCTTGGACAAGGTGGACAGGTAGCACACGGTGCGGTTGCCGCCCGGCTGCTGCGAAGCGATCGACAGCAGGCTCGGAATCGCTTCGCCGCTGAAGCGCAACTGGCCGTAGGGGTCGTCCTCGATGATCGCGCAACCGTGACGCTGTGCGAGTTCGACCAGGCGGACACGCTGCGTCAGCGGCATCGTGTAGCCGGTCGGATTCGCGAAATTCGGCGTCAGGTAGATCGCCTTGACGCCGCCGCGCTTCAGCTCGCGTTCGACCTGATCGAGATCGAGCCCGTCCGGGCCGCCGTTGATGCCGTCGATCCGGGCGCCGATGAACTGGAATACCTGTAGTGCGGCGACATAGGTCGGCCGTTCGACGAGTACGCGGTCGCCCTGGTCGAACAGGACGCGCGCAACGAGATCGAGCCCCTGCTGCGATCCGGACGTGATCAGCATCGATTCCGGCGAAGCCGGTATGCCGAGCGTGCCGGCCCACGTGCCGATCTGTTCGCGCAAGCCTGATTCGCCTTCGGTGAGGCCATACTGGAAGAGGTCGCGGTGCTCATCGCGCAGGATCGCGCCGAGTGCGTCGTCGATGCCGTCCATGTCGAACAGGTCGGACGCGGGGATGCCGCCGGCCAGCGAGAGCACGTCCGGGTTCTTGCTGAATTCCAGCAGCTCGCGCACTGCGGAGGACTTGATGCCACGCGCGCGCATGGCCAGCACGATGTCGTTCATGGAGGTGCCTGTTGTCGAAGATGCCGGCGCCCACGGCCGCCGGAAGTGAAAAAGGCCGGCAGGTTCGTCGAACCTGCCGGCGGATAGGAAGCGCGTCGGCGCGAATCGCGCACGAAGCACGATTGCCGTCGCTCAATCGAACATGCGCCAGCCGTCTTCCTGGTGGATCAGGAACAGGCCCATCGTGCGGCGCGTCGACGTACAGCGCTCGATCGCATGCAGGTTCTTGCTCTGGAACAGCGTCAATTGACCGGGCTGCGGCTTCAGCATGATCTTCGCGGCCCTTTCGAGTGCGGCGATCGCACCGGTTTCACGATATTCGGCATGCATCTGGTCCAGGGCGGCGCGGGATTCCGGTCGGTTGTCCCACATCACCATGCCTGCGTCGTTGTCGGCGCCCTGAATGGTCAGGAATCCGCCGAGCTGCCGTGGAAACGACCGCTTCAGCGGCCAGTTCGCGGTGTCGCGCCCGTAGCTCACGTCGTCGCAGTGCGGCGCGAAGTTGAACGGCGCCTCGAAGGGTTCGTACACGCGTCGCGTCGCCAGCAGGAACTCGACTTCGTAGTCGTGCCCGATCGTCAGCGGCCTCGCGCCAAGCGCATCCGAAAACAGGCGAACGAATCGGGTCGTACGCAGGCCGTCGTTGACGCGACAGGCGATCCCGAAGTACTCCGCCGCCTTCGAAACGAGCTTGTCCCCCTGTTCGCGCTGGAGCTGGCCGAGCGTCACCGAGGTGGCGACGATACCCGCGTGGTGGGCGTTTTTCGTAAACGGCGAGCTCGAGAAGCCCTCGTCGTCCCACCACGCGTCGCGCTCGCCGTCGGGCACGATGTCCATGACGATTGCGTCGGCTTCGTCCGCATCGAGCGCGTGAACCGCCGCGGCGATGGTCATGCGCTCGGCGCGCGCCGGCGTGCCGAAGCGCATCAGTTGAGCTGGGTAGGTAGTCTGCATGATGCCTCCACGTATGCGGAATGATTAGGATTGCGGCATAAGGCAGTCGCCCTTGCCCAGTTCGGACAATGCCGGTTGCCTCAATACACGGTAAAGCTCCGCGGGCTTCGGCTCGGATTCGGATCGCCGGTATTTCGGGAACAGCAGCAGGCCGCTCGTGCCGGCGACGAGCGGCGCGCCGTCGCGCGTGCCGAGCCGATCCCCGGCCCGGACCGGCTGGAAATTCCGCAAGCCTGCGTCGAGCCTGACCTCGCCGTCCGGATAGGGGACGATGTGCGCCCACGTATAGATCGGATTCGCGCACGCATCGACGGGCGGCAGCGAAGCGCCATGGACGACCGCGCTGACGGTGGTGATCGCGTCCAGGCACACGCGCACGCCCGCCGCGATCTGATAGAGGCCGAAGCCCTTCTGGCCAAGCTCGATGCTCAGCGCGACGCCGTCGCCCTGCTGGATGAATTCGTCCGACGTGCAGCCGCCTGCGGACGCGCTGGAAAAGGGCCTGCCCCAATGCGTGACGACGGGGGTGTCCGGTGCGATCGCGTGCGCCAGTTGCAGGCTCGTCGGGTGGTAGTTGAAGACGAAGAATGGCGCTTCCGACGGCTCGATCGTCTGATGCAGGTCGACGCAGAAGCGGGCGCGCTTCATCACCGGTTCCATCTCGCGCGCGCGCCGGTCGTCGGCCGTGTCGCGCCCGGTGCGGCCGAACGTGCGGTTCAAGTCGCGTTCGACGAAGCGCGTGCCGCGCCGCGCGGCGTCGACGTTACCCAGCAGAAAGCCGATCGACACCGACGGCGCCAGCACGCCGGCTTCCACGTAGCGGCACAGCGCATTGAGCACGGGGAGTCCGGCGTATTCGTTGCCGTGCGTCAGCGCGATGAACAACAGATCGAATCGCGGCTCGTGCGCCGCGTTCGCGTGGGGCGGATGGATCACGAAGCCGAAACGCTCGATGCGCTCGACGCGCGCGCGGCCGATCGTGCTCGACGCGGCGAAACGTTCGAACGCGGCGATCTCCGCGTCGAGCCGACTGCGCGCGGCGTCGTTACCTGCCGTTGAAGCGATGGCCGTCATCAGTGAAACATCCGCCATTGACCGTCGTGCCAGACCAGGAACGATCCGAGCGTGCGGCGCACGGTCGTGCATTGTTCGACCGCGTGCATGACGCGCGTGTTGAGAATGTTCAGCTGTCCGGGCCGCCCGTTGATGGTGACGCTGCGCACGCGGTCCAGCCGGTCGATGCGCCGGGTTTGCGCGAATTCGCTCATCAGTTCGTCGAGCTCGGCGCGCGTCGCGGGCCGGTAGTCCCACATGACGAGGCCTGCGCTGTTTTCCGCGTCCTGGACCGACAGGAAAAGCGAGATCTGATCGTAGCCTTCGTCGTAACCCTCCTTGATCGGCCAGTTCAGCGGTTCGCGGCCGAAGTGGATCGCGTCGCAATGCGGCGGGACGCTGTAGAGCCCGTTGGGCACCGGCTGGTATTCCCGTTTGGACACGAGCGGGAGTTCGCCCCAGTCGCCGACCCGAACCGAACCCGCGCCGAGTTCGCGGGCGCACAGTTTGACGAATTCCGTGTCGCGCAGCGCCGCATTCGTGCGGCCTGCATAGGAGAAGTAGTCGATCAGACCGGGGATCAACTGCTCTTTCACGAGCCGCTGGGTCGGCCCGATCGCCAGTCCCGACTTGCCGGCGCCGGCGAAGCTCTGGTGCTGCGTGACCGGCGGGAAGGCCGGATCGTCCCACCATCGGTCGAGCGCGCTCGGATCGACCAGATCGACGAGGACGGCGGCGGCCTTGCGATCGCGAATCAGCAATGCGGCATCGGCGAGCGTGAGATCCGCGCGCTCGACCTGCTTGTCGAAATCGTAGATTTCGGCGCGATAGTGCTTGTTCAAAGCGAATTCCTCCGAAGAGAAGGCGATTCAGGACAGTGATCTCGGGACTACCGTGCGGCCACGCTCATGGATTCGAGCAGCTTTTCGCTGAAGACGCGAAGACACGGATATTCGAACAGCAGGCGCACCGGCACGTCGTGGCCGAGCTGCCGCTCGAGCTGGGTGCTCACCAGCGCGGCGGAAATCGACGAGCCGCCGATCGTGAAGAAGTCGTCGTCGGGCGTCACGGCGTCGCGGCCGAGGACGCTCGCCACGACGGACGCGACGACGTGGTCGACGCGCCGGACATGAGGTATCTCGATAGGCTGGATCATGGGTTGGCACCGGTCGGATGACGAACGGCGCGCCGCGCCGTTCGCCGGTTTCATGGCCGCGGGTGCGGTCGGTCAGGCGTAGGACGGTTGCTGCGCGAAGCTGACGCCGCGTGCGTTGCGCTCGACGCGGCGGTTATGCCCGAATCGGTCCTCGCCCGAGACGAGCACGACGCCGAACTTGTCGAGCGAGATCTTGCTGCCGTATTCGTCGACGGTGTCGGTGTCCGGATAGACCTTGACCGCGGCCGGCACATAGCGGCTCGCGTATCCGAGCCGTGTCTGGTCGACCGTGGAGTTCGGAAACGACGAGTGCATCAGCGTCGACCAGAAGATCACGAACTGGCCGGGCTTCATCACGATCGACACGGCCTTGCTCTCGTCCGGCTTCCAGTCCGGATCCTTCTGCAGGCTGCGATAGTCGTAGCCGAAGAAGCCGCGCTTGATGCCGTCCTTCTCGAGGGAATTGATGTTGGACGGATCGAATTGCATCTTCCTCGATTCGTCGTAGAACATCTCTTCATGCGTGCCCGGCACGAACCGCAGACAGCCGTTTTCCTCGGTCGCGTCGGTCAGCGCGGTCCATACCGTGATCGCGCCGCCGAACCGCTGGTCGCCCGGCCACACGATCTGCGGCTGGCCCGACGCATGCGCGAACGTGTCGGCCTGATGCCAGTCGGTTCCTTCGTCGCCCGGATACTTCGGGAACATCTCCGAACGCCAGCAGATGACGTCGGGCCCGAGAATCGAGTTGAGCCGCTGGACGATTTCCTGCCGGCCGATATGCTCGCTCAGAAGATTGACGTCGAGGTGGCGATCGTAATTGGCGATCGGGCTCGTCGGCGGCAGGTCATAGACCGCGTATTCACGATCGAACAACTGGGCGCGGATCGTCCTGTAGCGCTCGCGCGCTTCCTCAGGCGAATACAGCGTGAACGGGCCGATGTAGCCTTGCGCGCGAAAAGTGGCGATTTCCTCGGGCGTCAGTCGAAAGTTCTGCATGGAGGTGCTCCTGGTCGAATCGATTAAATGCATCCGCTTCGAAGGCACGAAGCGGTGTTCGGGAAATGACGCACGCGCTTACGCGAGTTCGGCGGCCGCTGCTTCGTAGATGCCGGCCCAGCCGTCGATCGTGGGCGCAGCCATCAGCTTGCTGGTCGGCACCCGCACCTGCAGCAGGGTTTCGACCTGAATCTGCAGTTCGACGATCGTCAGCGAGCTGGCGCCCCGGTCGAAGAAATCCTCGTCGCCGCGCAGGTCGGCGAAGCCGAGCGTGTCCCGGCAGGTCGAGGCGATCAGGTCGGGGATGGCAACAGTCTTTTCAGTCATTACGTTCTCCGGATTTTCAGATAGGACTTGCGAGTCGAACCCGATCGACCTTGCCGTTCGCGTTGACCGGTAGTTCGGCGCACACGGCGATGGCGTCGGGAATCATGAAACCAGGCACCAGCTTGCGCAGTTCGCCGCGAATGAACGCAGGCATGTTGTCGCGCTGTTCGTTGGTCTGGACCGTGGCGACCAGCGACTTTTCGCCGTTCGGGTCTTCGCGAACCTGGACGACGCAATCCTCCACGCACGGCAGGCGCGCAACGAGTTGCTGCACCTCGTCGAGGCTGACGCGGTAGCCGCGGATCTTCGTGAGCCGATCGCGCCGACCGACGAATTCGAGCGTGCCGTCCGCACGGCGCCGGACGATGTCGCCGGTGCGGTAGAGCCGGCCGGGCCCGGACGGATTCGGCACGAAGGCCGCGCGGGTCGCGTCGGGTTTGTTCAGATAGCCGAGCGCGACGCCGTCGCCGCCGGTGTAGAGCTCGCCTTCCTGCCCGTCCGGAACGGACGCGAGATCGCCGTCGCCGCGCACGACATGGACCGACGTGCCGGTCACGGGCGTGCCGATCGGTACGACGCCGTCGGGCCGGTTGTCGCGCGTCATCACGTGGCAGCACGTAAAGGTCGTGTTTTCGGTCGGGCCGTATCCGTTGACCACGGTGATGCCGGGGAACGCATCGAGCGCGGCATTGACCGCGTCCGGATGCAGCACGTCACCGCCCGCCAGCAGCACACGCACGCCGGTCAGCATGGCCGGATAGCGGCGGACGACGAGATGAAACAGCGCGGCGGTCAACCACATCACGCTCACGCGCTGTTCGCGAATCAGCTGCGAAACGGCATTGGGATCGAAGATGGCGCCGTCGTATACCACGAGGCGCGCGCCGTTCAGCAAGGCGCCCCAGATCTCGAACGTCGACGCATCGAAGGTGATCGGGGACAGCAGCAGGAATGCATCGTCCGGCTGGATCGCGATGTAGTTCGGCCGATCGACGAGCCGCACGACGCCGCGATGCGGCACCACGACGCCTTTCGGCTTGCCGGTGCTTCCCGAGGTAAACATCACGTAGGCCGGCGCGTCGCCACCGTGCGATGCGGCGGGCGGCGGAGCGTCGGCATCTTCGGCATCTTCCGCCGATCTGTCGTTCGCGAGATCGGCGACGTGGATGACCGACAGTCCTGCCTCGCACAGCGTGTCGTCGCCGGCGGCCGCGATCGCGTGCCGCGCCGCACTGTCACGTGCGTACGCGTGCTTGACCGCATCGGGGTAGTTCGGATCGAGCGGGATGAAGGTCGCGCCGAGTTTGACGATCGCCAGCATCGCGATCACGGCGTTCGAGCAGCGCGGCAGCATCAGCAACACGGGCGCGCCTTGCGTCACGCCATGCCGGGCAAGCACCGCGGCAAGCCGGTTCGCGCATCGGTCGAGTTCGCGGTAAGTGAGTGGCGCCGCGTGCTCCGTTCCTGCCAATGCGATGCGCTCCGGCGTGCGGCGCACCTGCTCGGCGAAGCGGCCGTCGATTGTCGAGTGGTTCATTGAACAGGTCCCGATCGGTTGGCTTGCGTTCCGAAGAATTGCAGCAGCGTGTCGGTCATGGCCGGCTGCGCGCGGCACAGCTCGTAGTGGTCGCCGTCGAATTCATGCACGCCGCTCGCGTCCGGCAGGTGCGCCACGATGATGTGTGCGCTTTCCGGCAGCACCTGTCGATCGCTTCGCGTCGCGATCACGAGCGTCGGCTGCGTGACGGTGGCGGCTTCGTCGAGGAAGTCGGTGCGCCGGTACGCGACGTAGTTCAGTCCGTAGCGGTGCAGGTGCGCCGCGCTCGAGAACGGCACCGAGATGAACGAATGAAATTCGGATTGGGGCGCGCTGCGGCCGGACGAGATCTTGTCGAACAGCATGCCGGCCATCTCCTTGCTCGTCGCCGCGACCGGAAGGAGCACGTCCACTTCACGCTGGAAGCTGCTCGGCGGACAGACCGACGGCTTCAGCATGAATTCGCCGCACACCAGCGCGAGCCGGCGTACGCTGTCGGGGTAGCGCGCGGCGGCCAGCAGGCCGACGCCGGCGCCGGAGCAATAGCCGATCACATCGATCGGGCCGTCGTGACCGACGCGGTCGTTCGCATGCGCGGCGACCGTCACGAGATCGCGCACGTGGTATTCGACGTCGAATGCGTCGTCGGTCGCATCATCCTGCAGGTCGAGCACGAACCGCGATTCCCACGTGATCACATTGAAGTGCGGCTCGAGCGCGTTGCACAGTCGCTCGACCATCGCATGACGCACGCCGAACGGCAAAACGAGCATCAGGTTGCGTCGGCCGGTCGAGCGCTCCGTATGAAACACTCGCAGGGGCCGACCGTCGAAGGCCGGAATGGTCTCTCGCTGCATGAGGCGAATATCGTAGGGAAGGAGGGGCGTCGCCGCGTCGCGCGGGACGGCATGCCTTTGGACCGAAGCCGGCCGGATTTCAGCTCGGCGTCGGCGTGCGCGGACATTCGATGCCCAGCGACGCGCAGGTGATTTCATCGATCTCGATCCAGCACGCGAACACCGGCTTTCCGTCGATGATCTGCGGGGGCGCCGCACGGTGCGCGTGAACGTTCAGACGCATCAGCAGCCGTTCGACGCCGAGCGGCGACACCGTGATGAGCCGTCGAACGCCATTCGATCGCGCGAAACCCACGACGTCCGCCAGCAATCTGCGCGTATTCGCATGCGCGCGCTTGAGGCCGCCGGAATCGGCACCGAGGATGTAGGACGAAAAGCGCGAGAGTTCCCAGATATCCGGCGCATTCGGAACCGGTGCCGCGCCCATCAGCCCGGGAAAAATCTCGCTCAGCAGGTACGGTCGGGTCGTCGGCAGCAGTCGGGCGCACGAGCAGATCGCGCCGCTTTCCTCGCGACCGAAGATATGAATCGTGTCCGGTCGATCGAATTGATCGAACTCCTGCTGATTGACTACCGGAAGCTGCCAGCCCAGCTTCTCGATGAAGATTGCGTGTCGATACGACGCGAGTGCCGCAAGGTTCGATGCGGACAGTTGCGACGCGTTTCCGATAGTGGTGTGGTGCATGTGCGAACTCCAATTGACGTACGCATTAAATGCGAAATGGAGGACGCGTCGAAACTGCAACTTTTTACAGGACCGGCAATGCGAGATGCGCGCGGACACTCGCGGTCCACGGCAGCGTATTGATCCAGTCCGCGAGCAGCGATCGGGTGTGGTCGGGCCCGACGTCGTAGCCTCTTGCGCAGACGATCATCACGTTGGAGGTCACGCTGTTCGGAAACATTCGGCAAGTGCGATCGCGATCCGTCAACCAGGACCAGCCGAAGGTCATCGGCGGGCGCCAGTTGGTATCGATCCATTCGCAATGGCCGGCGTGGCACGCGGGAAGGCCGAGATCCCATGCGTCGCTCAGTACGCGTTCGTCGCGCGCTGCGTAGAGCAGGCCGAGCGTGACCGATGCGAGCTGGGTAGCGGACACGCGGACGTATCCGTCGTGTGAACACGTGTCGAAGTAAGCCGGCACCGCACGTCCGTCCGATTTCAGATCCAAGAGCAACCTCCTTGTTTGGCGTGTGTCCCGGCCGATGTGCGCATGGCGCGCGAATGACGACCGTGACCTTCAAACATGGGCGGACGACTGGCCGCGCAGCGTCGCCACGGCAGGCCGGAAGCGGAAAAACATCGATGCGGAACGGATCGGATCGCGCGGCGGGAAGTAGCCGTTGGCGCGACGATGTGCGGTGTGATGCCGGAGGTGATCCGGCTGAATCGCGGTGATCCGGACGGGATTGGTTCGGATACCAAAACGGCCATGCGGCCGCGCGATCCGCTGCGATGCAACTGTGCGGACTCGATGCCATGAATGGCCGGATTTGGAAGACATTCTGCGACTAACCGTGGCGGCGCGCAATTCCTTTCATCCTGCAAAAAACTACAGCTGACGGTCGGTGCCGGATATCTGCATCATCGCGACAGACGGATTGGCAGGCCGCTGCACGGCATGGCCCGAGCGGGGCACCAAAGGCCCGGTCGACCGCGGCGAAGCGACAAATGGAGTGTGGTGTGATCGACGTAGCGGATATTGAGGTACGAGATTTTGACAGCAGCGACATCGACGGCTTCATCGCGTACTGGTACGACAGCGGCGACAGCCATCTGATCGAAATGGGCGTCGACCCGGCGCGGCTGCCCGGCCGCCGCCAGATGCGCGACATGCTCGCGCTCAACATCGAGCGGGACACGCGCGCCGACATGCCGCGCAACGCGATCCTGAGCGTCGCGCTGAAAGGACAGACCGTGGGCGTGCACGAACTGACGCATCTCGAACCGCGCGTCGGGGCCGCGCCGGGGCAGTACGTGAGCGGCGTCATGCACGCGCATATCTGGAGCCCGGAACATCGGCGACTCGGCATCGGCATCGTGTCGTACGTGAAGGCGATGGCGGCATTCTTCGCGCGCTTCTCGCTCGATTCGATCCGGTTCGAGTCGCCGGCCGACAACGTGGGCGCCAATCGGGTCAAGACGCGGCTCGGCATCGACGCGCAAGGAGAGGGCGTGTTCGATCTGCCGATCCTGCGCACGCCGCTGCGTACGGTCAGGTATTGCGTGACGCGGGATCAGCTGCCGGCCATTACCGCGCGCATGGAAGCACTGTGGGAAGCGCGGCGGCATACCGGCTCGCCTGCGTGACGTACGCGTCCGGCGCGTGCTCGACCGATGAACCCGACCTCCCGACCCCGACACTCATGACCCCGATCGCTGCGTTGAAAGTCTTCATGCCGGTTCGCGCGCCGCGTATCAGGCTCGTGTGCTGCTCGTACGCCGGCGGCAACGCTTCCGCGTACGCCCATTGGCATGCCGGGTTGCCGGACGACGTCGAAGTGTGCGCGGTCGAACTGCCCGGGCGCGGCGCGCGGTTCCGCGAGCCGCCGTTGCGCACGATGGACGCGCTCGCCGACCATGTCATGGCAAGCCTGCTGCCACTCGCCGACGCGGGCGTCGTGCTGTTCGGACACAGCATGGGCGGCGCGCTGGCGCTCGAGCTGGCGAGCCGGCTCGTCGACCTCGGCATGCCGCCGTCGACCCTCGCCGTGTCCGGATGCGCGGCGCCGCATCTGCCGTCGCGACGCCGGCGCCGGCTGCACGATCTGCCCCGCGACGAACTGGTGCAGGAACTCAATCTGCTGGAAGGGCTGCCTGCGGGGATGCTGGATGCGGATGCCTTCATCGATCTGTTCCTGCCGACGATCCGGGCGGACCTCGAGTGCCGCGAAACCTGGCGTGCGGCGATTCGCGCGGTGCCGGTCCCGATCCATGTGCTCGCCGGCGCGGACGATGCACTCGTCGCACTCGATGATCTGGGCGAATGGCAACGGTATTCGTCGTTGCCGGTCAGCGTGCGGGTGTTCGGCGGCGAGCATTTTTTCATCGACTCGCATCGCGCGGAGGTGCTTGCGCATCTGCGCGAAATCCTCGGCGAGCCGCCGGCGCCGGCCGGCGGTGGTGCGGTGAAGCGGGCATCGACATCAACCGCCGAACGGATCGTCTAGAAGACGACCCAGAAACGGCATCCCCGGTTCGACGCGCGGCTGACCGAAGGGCGGGACTGCTGCAGCGTGCTGGCCACCGGCGTGGTCGGCGCGGCGACACTGGCGCAGCGCGCGTTCCGACGCGACGGTCGCCGCAACTGGTCGGAACGGGCCGCGCTGGCGGTGCTGCTCGAGAAGGTCAGACCGCTGCCCGATGGGTACGCATTGCGATGCGGGCCGCGCCGCCCGCAAGAATGGTACGCCGTTCACTTGCCCCCAGACAGCGCCGGATGTCGCGGCGTCGATCGAGCGTGCTACTGTCAGGCGCGGCCGATCACGACGCGCCGCGATTCTTTTTCCCGGCCGGCGTGCTGCTCGCCGCCGGAAACGCGCCGACGCCGCGCGGGCGTTTCGGTTCGATCGCCGTGTTGCCGATCACGTGCCGGAAATCGATCTCGTGCGCGGCGAGCGCGCCGATCAGGGTCGCGATGACCGCGAGGTGGGAGGGGACGGTGCCCTTGCTCGAATAGTTCGTGATGGAACTTTCGTTCATCCGGATCAAACGGGCGAATTCCCGCGCCGTCAACTGCGCTTTCTTCAACTCCTGTTGAAATTCCGCGTACGCCATTGCACACATGTCGCTTCATCTCCGCAAAACGCGAATCGACCCGCGCGGCGCCGGCGCCGACGGGTGGCGTGCCCGTCGTGCCGGCGTCGCGGCGGGTTACATCTTCACCTGGTCGAGGAAGGTCTTCTTGCCGCTCTTGTAGCCGTAGATCGAGATGATCCCGTGCGTCAAGTCGCCCTTCGCGTCGAACGTCGTCGTGCCGATCACGCCTTCGTACTTCGTCGACGGCATCGCGGCGAGAACCTTCGCCGGGTCGGTCGAGTTCGCACGCTTCATCGCATCGACCGCGATGTAGACCGCGTCGTACGCGAACGGCGCATCGAACTTGATGCCCTGGTTGAAGCGCTTCTGGTATTTCGCGAGGAACGCCGCGCCGCCCGGCATCTTCTCGAGCGCGGCGCCCGCCTGCGAGCACAGCACGTTGTCGGCCGCCGGGCCGGCCAGCTCGGCCAGCGAGTCGGTGCACACGCCGTCGCCGGACAGGATCTTCGCGCGCAGGCCGAGCTGCCGCGCCTGCTTCGCGAGCGGGCCGCCGGTGGCGTCCATGCCGCCGTACATGATCGCGTCCGGGTTCTCGCCCTTGACCTTCGTGAGAATCGCGCGGAAGTCGACGGCCTTGTCGTTGGTCGCGTCGTGCGACAGCACCTTCAGGCCGAGCGCCTTCGCCTTCTTCTCGAATTCGTTCGCGAGGCCTTGGCCGTACGCGGTCGAATCGTCGATCACCGCGACGCTCTTCACGCCCTTCGACTGCGCGTAGCTCGCGAGTGCCGGACCTTGCTGCGCGTCGGTCGCGACCACGCGGTAGGTCGTCTTGAAGCCCTGCTGCGTATAGGTCGGGTTGGTGGCCGACGGCGAGATCTGCACGATGCCCGCGTCGCTGTAGATCTTCGACGCGGGGATCGACGTGCCCGAGTTCAGGTGGCCGATGACGGCGACGACCTTGTCGTCGACGAGCTTCTGCGCGACTTGCGTGGCCTGGCGCGGGTCGGCCGCGTCATCCTGTGCGTCGAGTTGCAGCGTGATCTTCTTGCCGCCGATCGTCAGGCCCTTCGCGTTGATTTCCTCGACCGCGAGGCGCGCGCCGTTCTCGTTGTCCTTGCCCAGGTGCGAAATGCCGCCCGTCGTCGGTTCGACGCTGCCGATCTTCACGACCTGGTCGGCCATCGCGCCGGACGCGGCCGCGAATGCGGCGGCTGCCAGTGCGACGGTGATCAGGGGTTTGCAGCGCATGCCGACAGTGCTTCGTTCCATCTGCCATCTCCGTTGATTGATATTTCTAGTGCCGTCCGGTCGTTCGCGCGCCCTTGTGAGGCGGCCGGCGTGCCGGACGAATTTCCATGACCCGTGAGGGGGCCGGCTTGCATGCCGCGGGCTTTCGACGTCGACGGAAAACGCCGGCGCCGAACGTTTCCCGAGCGAGCGGGATGCTTTCGTCAGACGACACGCAATTGGTATGAATATATCCGAACGCCTATGCGCCCGCTTCGCCGAATTGCGTAGCCTTGCCCAAATGTGAGGCTATCGCGCGATTGTTGCGCCGGCCGGTCGGGCAGGTTCATGGCCGTCTCGCGCCGCTGTCGATTGGTCCGATTATTCGACCGGGCCGATGCCGATGGCCATGGACAGTGCGAGGCAATCACTCGAGAACTGTTCGGTCGATTTGTCTGCACACTTTCACCGCCATCCGTTTGATGCAACTAACGGTCAAGCCCGTTGGCGTCGGCGAATTGGGGCGGGCCGACATGAGCGGGGGTATGCATTCAGCTTTGCAGATAACCGGGCCCGACGTTGCCGGACCGTTGCCGGATCGTTCTTCGGATCGGTCTTGCCGTTCGATGAAATCGCGAGCCTACGTCCGGCCGCGCAACGCGACGAATATCACGCCCGCAATCGCCAGCAGGCCGCCGCACACCGTCTCGATGCCCGGCCGCTGGCCCGTCGGCACGATCGACAATGCCGTCGCGACCGCCTGCGTCAGGTAGAGAAAATTGGCGGCGCGCGCCGCGCCGAAGTGGCCGGGTGCGGAGAAGGCGGAGGCCCACGAGGCGATCGCGAACGCCACCGCGCCGGCCGGGACGAGCGGCTGCCGCGTGCTGCGGGGCGAGGAGGAAAGGGTGTTCATGCGACAATGGTGCAGCGTGCGCGTCACGCCGGACGGCCAGCGCTTCGTCGGCCGGATCGAACAGGCGTTCACGATCATCGACGGCGCGGCCGACCAGTGGCGCTTGCCGCGTGCGCCGCGGCTCGTCAAGCTGAGCGTGGTGCCGGCATTCGCGCAGCTCTGGCTGTTCGCGCGGCAGCATGCACTCGAGAGCGAAGCGCCCGCGTTGCGCATCGAGCTCGGCATCGAAGTGCGCAACGTGGATATCGCCGCCGGCGAGGCGGATCTGTCGATCCGCTACGGGCGCGGCAACTGGCGTCAGCTCGAAACCCGCGCGTTCATGCCGGAGACGCGCCATCCGGTCGCGCATCCACGGCTCGCCGCGCAGCTGGCCGCGCTGCGCCGTCGAAGCGGCGCCGCCGCGCTGCTCGCGATGCCGCTGCTGCACGATTCCGACGTGACCGGCTGGCGTACCTGGTTCGACGCGCTCGGCATACCGTTCAAGCCGCGTGCGCAGGATCGCCGTTTCGAGGATTACAACCTGGTGCTCGCGGCGGCCGAAGCGAGGCTCGGCGTGGCACTGGCGCGGATGCCGCTCGCGGATGCGTATCTCGAGCGCAGCGCGCTCGTCCGCGTGAGCCAGCACGAGGTCGAGTCGCCGCTCAGGTATCACTTCGTGCATGCGAAGGGCGAGAATCGTCCGAAGGTGCTCGCGCTGATGGAGCGCATGCGGGCGGCGCTAGGGCAGGTGGTGCAGCCGGCGGCGCGCGCGACGAAGGGCGCCTGACGTCGCCGCGGCTCGACCCGGGATGCCGGATGATCGACAATGCGATCGCGGGAAACCGCGAGATCCGATAATGAATGAGAATCGACAGTTTTTGCAGACGTACGGATGCAAAGGGAGAGAGTGAGTAATGAATAGACCAGACAAGTCGTCGAAAGCGCGTGCGGCGCTCGACCAGCTGTTTTCGGGCATGGCGCCCGCGGACGCGCAGCAGCGCGCGTCGCGTCCGGGCAACCCGTTCGAAGCGGCAGGCGACCCCGCCGGCCCCGACGGCCGGGTCGAAGTCACGTTGTCGACGCGGATCCAACTGCGCGGCTATCCGGGTGCGGATGCGTTCATGAAGCGCATGGCCGAAGCCTGGGGCCTCACGTGGGGCGCATACGACGCCGTTCGCGCGACGGCGACGCTGCCGGCCGGCTGGCGCTCGCGCCGGCTTCCGGACGTCACGCAGATCGTCGACGAGCGCGACGTGCTGCGCGCGGAAAGCAGCCTGCAGGGCGGCGAGATGTCGTATCTGAAAGTGCATCCGCGCTACTACATCGATGCGCGCAAGGGGTTCGGCTGGGGCAAGTCGTCGAAGGCGTCCGACGATCCGGATGGTGACGGCCCGGACTGGAACTGCTACGTGATGGATCGGGAAAAGTCCGTCGAAGTGCACGAGCTGACGACGTCGTCGTCGAAGGCCGACATGGACAACGCGCGTGCGACGTTGCTGAAATGGCTCGACGAGCATTATCCGAAGCATCGCGATCCGTTCGCGTACTGGACGGACTGCGAACGTCCGTTGTAGGCCCCGCCGTGCGGCGGGCGGCCATCGCGGAGGGCGCTTGAAGCGGAACGGTCCGGTGCCGGTTCTCTGGGCCGCGTTCGGCGCGGCGGTCGGCTCGACCGTCATCGAGCTGATGCTCTGGCCGATCGCCGGCGAGAATGCGATTCACAACCTGCTTCGCGATGCGCGCCTGACGGCCGCCATCGTGATGGGGCGAGCCGTGCTCGGCCCGTCGTTGGGGTTCGGTCCGCTGATCATGGGCGTGGCGACGCTGGTGCATGCCGCGCTGTCGCTTGCCTACGCGGCCGTGCTGGCGAAGCTGGTCCGCAACCTGTCGCCCGGCGCGGCGCTGCTTGCGGGCGGCGTGTTCGGACTCGTTCTCTACGGCGTCAACCTGCACGCGTTCACCGCGATCTTTCCGTGGTTCGTTCCGGTACGCGGCGCGATCACGCTGGTCGCCCATCTGGCCTTCGGCGTGACCGCCGCGGGCATCTACTGCATCGTGCGGCGCTCGCCGCGTGCCTGACCGACAGCGGTTGCCGCGTCACGCTTTCGCATCACGACCCCTGGAATAATCCGGCGTGCCCCGTCGTTCAATCGTCGGGTGACCCTATACGAAGCCGGCGCCGTGCGTGACGCCAACGGTCGAATGGTCGGGGGCAACAATGCGGGAGCCGATCATGTGTAACTTGTTTCGGTTCGGGATGGGCGTCGTCTGTCTCGGGTGTTCGGTGTGCGTCCTTGCGCAAACGTACGACGACGCGCTGGAAGAAGGCGCCCGTTGTCGTGCGGTCGTCGCGCAAGCGGAAATCGACGGCACGGAACAGCAGATCGTCGGGCGCGCGTGCCGGCAAAGCGACGGCACCTGGCAGATGGTGCAAAGCCCGGACGGCAGCATCGTGTGGTACCCGGACACCGCCTATCCGTACACCGACCCGTGGTACTGGGGGCCGGCGGTTTTCGTCGGCACGGGCGTGAGTTTCGTCTTCATCGACCGCTTCCATCATCGCCATCACTTCGACCACTTCGGTCACTTCAGCCACTTCAGTCACTTCAGTCACTTCGACGGGGTGGGGCACGGCCACGTCGGCGTTCCGATGGGCGCGGGCTTTCACCATGGCCCGGCCTTCGTAGGCGGCGGCCACGGATTCGGCGGGATGCGACGGCATTAGATCTGAACGACACGGCGCGCGGCGGACGCACACCGCAACGTGCCTTCCGCCGCGTCGACGCGACGCGACGTGCGCCGTCAGAACTTGTGGCGGATGCCGACGATCGCGAGTTCCTGCGTATCGGTGCCGGAGTTCACGCCATACGAGCCGACCGATGCCGCGGCTTTCACGATCGCGCCGCTCGCGTTCAGCGTATTGCCGCTCGCCTTCTGATAGCCGAACAGCGCATACAGGTCGGTGCGCTTCGACAGTGCGTAGTCCGCGCCGAGGTTCACCTGGTTGTAGTGCGCGGAGGCCGGGCCCGTCAGCGACGTGTAGTTGTAGCCGACACCCGCGCGCAGCGCCGGCGAGAACTGCCAGTTGAAGAACGCCGAGCCGTTGTTGAACTTCGCGTTCTGCGTGAAGGCCGACAGCGTGTCCGCGCCGTACTGCGTGTTCGAATACGCGAGGCCGAAGGTCGCCGGGCCGGCCACGTACTGGCCGGCCACGCGCACGATCTGGATCGACTTCGCGCTCGAGAAGCCCTGGTTGATCACGGTGTTGAACAGCGTGTCCGAACTGCTCGACCACGTGCGCACGCCGCTCGCGACCGTCGAACCGCCGTTCGCGAAGAAGTAGCCGGCGCCGAGCGACAGCGGGCCGTTCGCGTAGCTCAGGCCGAAGCTGTACGTGCGGCCGCTGCCGGTCGCGCCCGCGACGCCGCCGAAGCCGTACAGCGCGGCGAACTGGAAGCCGGAGATCAACGGGCTCGTGTATTTCACCGAGTTGCTGACGCGCAGGCTGTTGTCGTAGTTGTCGAGGTCGCCCGGCGTCGCGAACACGCCGCCGAAGTAGTTGTCCTCGGTGAGGCCCTGCACGAGATCGACGACCGGATCGTACTGGCGGCCGAGCGTCACGGTGCCGTAGGTGCTGTTCGCGAGGCCGACGACGGCCTTGCGGCCGAATTCGCGCTGGCCCTGGCCGAGCGCGCCGGTGCCGAGGTTGAAGCCGTTCTCGAGCTGGAACAGCGCGGACAGCCCGCCACCGAGATCCTCGATGCCGCGCAGGCCCCAGCGGCTGCCGGACAGGTTGCCGCTGCTGAACCTGACGAGGTTCGACGCATTGCTGCCGTTCGCGTCGCGCACGTTGTGCACGTACGCGATGCCCGCATCGGCGATGCCGTACAGCGTGACGCTGCTTTGCGCGTGCGCGCCGGCGGCATGGAGCGAGGCCGGCAGGGCGAGCAGCGCGAATGACCGGATTCGTTTCATGATTGGATTCCCCCGTTGGTCGATAGGTCTGACGAGTCGGTGAACGATACGGACCGCGCATCGTCGAGGGAACCAATAAATTTTCGGATCGTTATGAGGGGGGCGGCGTATCGCCGTATCGTTGCGTGCGCAACCGGACGGCGGCGCGCTCGCCGGGCCTTCCCGCAGCGTGCCGACGCGATGCATTCCTGAGCACGAGCGCCATCGCTGCCGGCGTGAATCGACGCTGAGTTTCGCGAATGCACGCTTCGCATAGGTGTCGACGGTGGACGTCTTGAGCCCCATCGACGGTGCGACCGCCGCCGACGTCATGCCCTGGATGAACGATGCGCACGCATGCATCTCGCGCGCGGTCAGCCGTTCCTGCAGTTCCGTAAGCCATTGCGCGACGAGGTCGAGATCGAATTCGTCGCGCGGCCCCTTCGTCCGCGCAGACAGCGCCGTCGCGGCGCGTCGATCGCATCGCTCGCGCCGAAATCCGCGACCACGCCGATCGCGATGGCCGTCGCGCAGGCGATCGGCGGGATTCCGTCGCTGACCGCGGTGCTGGTGATCTCGACCGGGATTTTCGGCGTCGTGTGCGCACGCGGGATCCTGAACGCGCTGCGTATCGAGGAGCCGGCCGTGCGCGGTTTCGCGCTCGGCGTCGCGTCGCACGGGATCGGCACCGCACGCGCGTTCCAGGTCAGCGAGGAAGCCGGCGCGTTCGCCGGGCTCGGGATGGGGCTGAACGGCGTGCTGACCGCGTTCGTCGTGCCGATCCTGCTGCCGGTGCTGTCGCGCTGGATCTGAGCGGCGGCGCGCGCCGGCCGCGCGTGAGGCTATCGGTTTCCCTGATGGCCGCGTGCGCCGCGCCGGCCGGCCGGGCGCCTGCCGCGCACGTATCGCTGCCGTTATCAGGAAAATTCAGGAACCGGCACGGACATTCGTGCGGCGATCGGCTAACGTTGCATCGGCGCCGTCGTCGCATGCCGACACCCGTCGCGTGCGTGCCGGCGTTCGACCCACATCCAACAATCGACAAGGAGAACCGGCGATGACGAAGTTTCGCGTGGTTTCGGTGGCAGTGGCAGTAACGGCGTCGTTCGGTCTGCTGTTGACCGCGGCGCCGGCGGCATACGCGCAGGATCCGGCGTCCGCGCCGACGCAGAAGCAGCTCGACAAGGCGCAGAAGAAGGCCGCCCGCAAGGCAGCCCGCGCGCGCCACGCGAAGGACCTGAACGCGATCGGCACGGGCAGCGGCTACCGGCTGACCAACGACCAGAGCAACTACCCGCAGAACGCGGTCGAAAAGGCGCCCGCGACGAAGGCGGCGCCGGCTGCCGCTCCTGCCGCGCCGGCATCGGGCCAGTAAGGGCCGGGGTTCACGGCCGGCGTTCGCGCAATGACGAACGGCGCCGGTTCAACCGGCGCCGTTGGTTCGTGTGCGTCCCGCGCAGGCGGCACGCGCCGTGGTCCCGGGCTTGGCCGGGGCCGGCGGCGCCCGCGTTACGACGCGAGCTTCGTGGCCAGTTCCGCGACGTGCTTGCCCTGGTAGCGCGCGATGTCGAGCTCGTTCGCGCTCGGCTGACGGCTGCCGTCGGCGCCCGCGAGCGTGGTGGCGCCATACGGCGTGCCGCCCGTGATCTCGCTCATGTTGACGAGCCCGCTGCATGCGTAGGGTACGCCCACGATCACCATCCCCTGGTGCAGCAGCGTCGTGTGGAACGACGTGATGGTCGTTTCCTGGCCGCCGTGCTGCGTGCCGGTCGACGCGAACACGCTGCCGATCTTGCCGACGAGCGCGCCCTTCATCCACAGGCCGCCGGTCTGGTCGAGGAACGTGCGCATCTGGCCGGCCATGTTGCCGAAGCGGGTCGGCGTGCCGAAGATGATCGCGTCGTAGTCCGGGAGCTCGTCCACGGTTGCGACGGGCGCGGCCTGGTCGACCTTCACGCCGATCGCCTTCGCCTGGTCGGCGGGGATGGTTTCCGGCACGCGCTTGAGCGTGACCTCGACGCCGGGCACCGATTTCGCGCCTTCCGCGACGTGCTGCGCCATCGTTTCGACGTGCCCGTAGGACGAGTAGTAAAGAACGAGTACCTTGGCCATGATGCGAATCTCCGATTGATAAGGTAAGGCCCCGCGCTCAGCGGGGCCTGGTTTTCCGAACGGGCGTCACGCCCACTCGGCCGTCACTTCGACCGGACGCAGGTCGAATACCAGCACCTCGGCGTCCTTGCCGTCGGCGAACGTGAGCGCCTGTTCGCCGCGGATGCGTGCGCCGTCACCTTCGCCGAGCGTCACGCCGTTGACCGTCACGCTGCCGCGTGCGACATGCACGTAGGCGAAGCGGCCCGGTGCCAGTTCGAGCGTGGCGCGCTCGTCGCCGTCGAACAGGCCCGCGTAGATCCGCGTGTCCTGGCGGATCTTCAGCGAACCGCCGTTACCGTCGGGCGACACGATCGGCGTGAGCCTGCCGCGCTTGTCGGCTGCCGCGACATTCGTCTGCTGATATCGCGGCTCGGCACCCTTCTCGGACGGTCCGACCCAGATCTGCAGGAAGTGGACGGGCGTCTCGTGCGAGTGATTGAACTCGCTGTGACGCACGCCGGTACCCGCGCTCATCAACTGGACGTCGCCCGGCACGATCACCGACCCGGTGCCCATCGAATCCTTGTGCTCCAGCGCACCGTCGAGCACGTACGACAGGATTTCCATGTCGCGGTGCGGGTGCGTGCCGAAGCCGCGGCCCGGTGCGACGCGGTCGTCATTGATCACCAGCAGGTCGGAGAAGCCGACTTGCTTCGGATCGTAGTAGTTCGCGAACGAAAACGTGTGACGGGAGCTGAGCCAGCCATGTTCGGCTTGGCCACGTTGGTTTGCTGCACGAGTCTCGATCATGATTTTGTCCTGGTTGTCGCCGGACCTCGAAAGTGGGCCCGGCCGTTCGTTGAGATGAATCTTAGGTCAATCGATTTGACAAATAAATGGTTGTAGAGATAATGACTGTCACTTTCAGGTGGACAATATGGAACTCAACGACCTCAGGATCTTCGTCTCGACCGTCGATGCGGGCAGCTTCACGGCGGCGGCCGATCAACTGATGCTGTCCAAGCAGTTCGTGAGCCGGCGCACGATGGCGCTGGAGGCGTCGCTGGGCGTGCGCCTCCTGCATCGCAATACGCGCAATCTCGCCGTCACGGAATCGGGGCAGGAGTTCTATGCACGCGCGCAGCGCATCCTGGCCGAGGTCGCCGACGCCGAGCAGGCGATGTCGGTGCGCAGCACCGAACTGCATGGCTCGCTGAAGATCAGCGCGCCGCTGTCGTTCGGGATCACGCACGTGTCGCCGCTGATCGCGGAGTTCCTGTCCGCGCATCCGGCCGTGCGGCTGAACCTCGATCTCACCGACCGGCGCGTCGATCTCATCGGCGAGGGCTTCGACCTCGTGCTGCGGATCGGCGCGCTCGAGGATTCGACGCTGATCGCGCGCCCGCTCGGTGCGTGGAAGATGATCGCGTGCGCGAGCCCCGCTTACCTGAAGCGGCAGGGCACGCCCGAAACGCCGGCCGATCTCGCCGCGCACACGTGCCTGATGTACGGTCGCGAGCGGCGGGTCGGCTGGGAATTCCGGATCGACGGTGCGGCGCGCACGTTCGACGTGCAGGGGCCGCTCGTCGCGAACAACGGCGAGGTCGTGCGCGATGCGGCGATCGCGGGGCTCGGCATCGCGCTGCTGCCGCATTTCATCGTCGGCGCGGCGCTCGACAGCGGCGCGCTCGTGCCGGTGCTCGACGCGTACGCGCCGTCGCCGATCACGCTGAACGCGGTGTTCCCGCAGCATCGGGAAGGGTTCGTCACGCTGCGCACGTTCATCGGATTTCTGGCGGAGCGGCTGGGTGTGCGGAGGTAGAGGGCGCGGGCGCGATTGATCGGCGGCGCGCATTCGCGTTAGGCTTCGACGGGGCCGACGGTCCGCAGTGGATGCCGGGCCGGGCGTTTTTACCTCGAATCGCAGCGAGTACGTAGCTTCTACTCACTGCGATCCACGACGAGTCCAATGACAATGAAGAATCGATCGAATGCTCGCGCCGGCGAGCGAGGGCAAACCGTGATGCATGGCCGGCATGCGCGGCGCGCGAACCTGCGATCCGCGATGATATTGGCAGTACTGACGATAGCGCCGATGGCCGCGCACGCGGCCGGCTTCGACTGCACGAAAGCCGCTTCGCCGACCGAGAAGGCGATCTGCGCGGATCCCGGGCTGTCGTCGCTCGACGGCCAACTGGCCGCGGCATGGAAGAAGGCGCTCGCGAAAGCGGGCGATACGGCCGCGCTGAAGGCTGCGCAACTGCAATGGCTCAAGCAGCGCGACCGCTGCGGCACCGACGTGTCGTGCGTCGGCGACCGCTATCGCGAGCGGCTCGCGAGCCTGAACGGCGCGCCGCTCGCAGCCGACCGCTGGCAGCAGACGTGGTATCGCGACAGCGACAACCCGTCGTTCGGCAGCGTACTGACGTTCACCGGCACCGCGCCGCGCCTTCACTTCGAACTGAGCGGCAACAACGGTGCGAATACCGGCGGACTCAGCGGCGATATCGGGCTGCACGGCGACCGCGGCACGTTTCGCCAGGATCGATGCCGGCTCGATTTCAGCCGCAAGGGTGGACGCATGCAGGTCGCGCAGCAGGGCAGCGATGCCGATTGCGGCGCCGGTGCCGGCGTGACGTATTCGGGCGACTACGTGACGATATCGGCGCACGCGAGTCCGCCGGCGGATCTCGTGACCCTGAAGGTGCTGACCGACGCTCGGCAGAACGCGGTCGCGCACAAGCTGCTCGGCGCCGACTATCAGACGCTCGTCGACATGATCAACACCAGCGCGAACGAGAAGGATCTCGACGGCCTGAACGCCAGCGCGACGTCGTACTGGGTGCGCGGCATCGCGACGACGAACGCCGCGATCGTGATGCATCGGGGCACCGATCTGTGGATCGGACTGCTCGTGTTCGATGCGCATGACAAGGTGCGGATGCGCTACTACTCGAACGTGCCGGCGTGGAAAAAGACCGTCCCGCAGACCATTCGCGCGTGGCACGACAATCTCGACAAGACGCTTCCGATCGACCTGATGTAATTCGGCGGGACGGCGGGCCGATATGCGCGTCCGCTGTCTGTTGGTAAATTGAATCGGGCGGGAGATTTTGCGTCAGTTTTTGTTTTTTTATGGTTTTCTTGTCCATTCGGTTTTTCCGAGTACCGGCAGCGGTCATCCTGACCGGACGACGGTGGATGGTCGGCGGCAATATGACGGTGCGTCCGAAATCGTCATACTGTTACGCTCGAAATCCATCTCCGGAGCTTTCCGCAATGTCAGCGCGCATCGACGTTCACTTCTTCCGCATCCTGGCGGACAGCTACCACCGACTGCTCGACAAGTCGCTCGTTCCTGCCGGGATGGGCACGTCGGAAGCCGCGACATGGCTGTACGAGGAAGCGCCTTTCGGGATTCTCGCTCACGATGTAGCGGTGGATCCCGTGTTCGTCTACGGCAACAAGCGCGCGCAGGCCATTTTCGGATATGACTGGGATGAATTGACCGCACTGCCTTCACGGTTCTCGGCGGAGCCGATGGAGCGAAGTGAACGCCAGTCGTTTCTCGAGAAAGTCGCGCGAGACGGCTTCGTATCGGGATATCGCGGGATACGTATCACCAAGTCGGGCACACGCTTCTGGATCGATCACGCGACGGTGTGGCAACTTACCGACCCGGCCGGGAATCACTGCGGTCAGGCAGCGATGATCCCGGAGGTGCGCGCCATTGGGTAGTTTCCGCGACGCCGACGCGAGTCCCGAACCTTGGGCGAGTGTGACGCCTTGATCGACATCGTGGGCTTCCACGTGGGACACGGCCTTTCGCATGAACGTGACCGAGCAAGCTCAAGATAGGCCTCGTTTGCGATGCCCCCTCGACGCATGTGACGCGTTTGTTACGTGACAATTGTCCACTCCATCGAGACAACGAATCTTATTTTGATGGATTGATGATTTTCGGTGGGACAGTAGACTGCACCCGTGCTTCGCCAGAACCGATCCACAGCGTGCCAGGAAGGCACGACCGGACGGATTCCTCGGCAGCGGGCCGACCGGCCAGCGGTTCGATCGTGCGAGGCGGGTTCGTTGTCGATCCGTGGGTTCGCCGTTGCGGCGGACGTCGGCGCCGAATGCGTCAAACCATCCATTCAAGGTGATTGCTATGCGTTACGTTTCGCTGGAGTCGAAGAAGGACGAGCTGCTGCTGGCGGCTCGCGTGCTGATGATGATCCTGTTCGTGCTGTTCGGCTGGCAGAAGCTGAACGGCTTCTCGGGCACGGTCGCGTACATGGCGTCGACGGGGGCGCCGTCGCCCGAGCTGTCGGCCGTGATCGCGGTGGCGGTCGAGCTGGTCGGCGGCGCGCTGATCGCGGTCGGGTTCTATACGCGTCCGCTGGCGCTGTTGTTCGCGGTCTATACGCTCGCGACCGCGTTGATCGGGCATCGCTACTGGGCACTGCAGGGCATGGACCAGTACCTCGCGATGATCAACTTCTACAAGAACATCAGCATCATCGGCGGCCTGCTGTTGCTCGCGGTCAGCGGGCCGGGACGGTATTCGTTCGACCGGAAGTAAGCGGGCGCGAGACTTCGCGCCGCACGACGGGCCCGGTGCGCGCAATCGCGCACCGGGCCTTGTTTCATCATGCGCACGTCGTCGACGTGCGAGCGAAATCGACATCGATGCCGGTTCTCGTATAGATTGAGGCCCCTCATCCCCTTTCGTCGTTGGCTACCGTGTCGCATCCGACCATCCTTCTCATCGGTGCGTCCGGCCTGCTCGGCCGTGCGGTTGCCGCTTCGCTTTCCCGCGAGTCGTCGCTGACGCAGGTCGCCACCATCCGGAACCCGGACACCGCAGGCGCGCGCCGTCTCGCGTTGCCGCCGGACAACGTCGCGCGGCTCGACGTCCTCGATCAGCCGGCGCTCGAACACCTCTTCGACACCCGACGACCGGCCGCCGTGATCATCTGCGCCGCCGAGCGGCGCCCGGACGTCTGCGAACGCGACCCCGCGGCCGCACGCGCGATCAACGTCGACGCGCCGGCCCGCATCGGCGCACTCGCCGCGCGCTACGGCGCGTGGACGCTCGGCATTTCCACCGACTACGTGTTCGATGGCACGGCCGCGCCGTACCGCGAAGACGCCGCGCCGAACCCGTTGAACATCTACGGCCGCACCAAGCTGGAAGGCGAGGCCGCGTTGCTCGCCGCGTCGCCGCTTGCCTGCGTGCTGCGCCTGCCGTTGCTCTACGGCCCGATCGTCGACTGGCGCGAGTCGGCCGTCACGAGCCTCGTGCCGGCAATCGTCGCGTCCGCACGACCGGGCGCGGACGCGGTCGGCATGGACGCGTGGGCGATCCGCTATCCGACCTACACGCCCGACGTCGCGGCGGTCATCCGCGACCTGACGCTGCGCCATCTCGCGGGTTCGAGCGTCACCGGCATCCGACATTGGTCGGGCCAAGAACCGATGACGAAGTACGACATCGCGCAGCGGATCGCGGCCGCGCTCGGCATCGACGCAGCGCTCGCGCGGATCGACACGCCGGCCGATGCGACGCCGCGTCCGTACGATTGCCATCTGGATGCGGCGCGTGTGCGCGCACTCGGGATCGCGCATGCGACGCCGTTCGCGACCGGGCTGCAAACCGTGTTGCGCGACGCGCCGCCGCTGCCGTAGGTACGATGCGTCAGGCATCGCCGATGCGCTGACGCATTCGAACAACGCACGAGAGCACGAGAGCAGGAGCGGGCTCATGCCGACACGTCTGCGTTTCGGACTCGATCGCGCACCCGACCTGCGCGATGACGCTGAACGACCTGGCCGGCATCGGCGTGTCGCCGATACCGTTCGGCGAGCTTTTCGCGCGACGGGCACGAGCGCCGCGCGGCCCGCCATTTGACACCCCGCGCGCCCGGCTATTAAAGTGCGTCGCGGGGCGGTGGGTCAAGCACACCCCCGGAACAGGCAGCCGATGTTCCAGGACCACGGGGCTACCCCGTGGATGAAACCGACACCCCGATGCGTCGCAAGAGCGCAGGTTGCGCGTTGCGCAACGACGGCTCTCGCAGCACCTGTCACGTTGACTCATCGTCCCGCCCATTCCTTGCCATGCACGCGTCCCGGTTTGATACAGCCCGAACGATTGCCGAAGCGATGCTGGCCGGCCCGCCGGAAAGCGGCGGCATGCTCGAGCGCGTCGCAACCGTGCTCGGCGCCGCGCCGTCGTGGTCGCATGACGTCGTGGATCATGCGATCGCGCAGTTCGGGACGCACTGGGCCGACGTCGATACCGATCTGCTCGCCAGCGCGCTGGCCGATACGTCGGCGTTCATGATCGCGTGGTACGGCCATGATCGGCCGGTGGTGATGCGCGTCGTGCGCCGGCCGCCGGTGCAGCGGCCGTTGCCGGCGCGGCTCGCCGGCGCCGACGTGCCGCAATGGCCGACGTGCGGCGACCTGGCACGCTGGCTCGGCGTGAGTGCGCCCGAACTCGACTGGCTGTCCGAGCGCTGGCGCGTCGACGCACGCGGCAGCGACTCGCCGCTGCATCACTACACGTACGCCGGCTACGACAAGCGTCGCGGCGGCTGCCGCCTGATCGAGATCCCGAAGGGCCGGCTGCGCGAAGCGCAGCGCCGCATCCTGCACGGGCTGCTCGATCGCATCCCGCCGCACGACGCCGCGCACGGCTTTCGCAAGGAGCGCGGGATCGTGTCGTTCGCGGCGCCGCATGCGGATCGCGATGTCGTCGTCCGTTTCGATCTCGCGGATTTCTTCGTGTCGGTGCGCGCCGCGCGGGTTCATGCGTTGTTCATCACGCTCGGCTATCCGGCGGAAGTCGCGCGCACGCTGACCGCGCTGTGCACCAACCGCGTGCCGTCGGCACGGCTGCTCGCGCCCGACCTGCGCGACCGGTTCGACTGGACCGGCCGCCAGCGCTACCGCAACCGCCACCTGCCGCAGGGCGCGCCGACCTCGCCGGCGCTGGCGAACCTGTGCGCGTTCCGCCTCGACATGCGGCTCGCCGCGCTCGCGCGTTCGCTCGACGCGACCTACACGCGCTATGCGGACGATCTCGCGTTCTCGGGCGGCGGCACCCTTGCCCGCGAGGCCGGGCGGCTGCAGGCGCGGGTCGCCGCGATCGCACTCGAGGAAGGCCTCGCGCTGCAGCCGCGCAAGACGCGCGTGATGCGGCGCGGCGTGCGGCAGCAATTGGCCGGCGTGGTCGTCAATCGTCATCCGAACCTGGCGCGCGACGAGTTCGATGTCCTGAAGGCCATCCTGACCAACTGCATCCGCCACGGACCGGCGTCGCAGAATCGTGCCGCGCACCCGGATTTCCGCGCATACCTGGCCGGACGCGTCGCCCATGCACGCGCGCTGAACGCCGCGCGCGGCGCGAAGCTGCATGCGCTGTTCGCACGGATCGCGTGGGACGGATGCTGCTTCGGCGCGTAAATCGCCGCGCGGGCCGGCGAAGCCCGGGGTGCGCCGGCCCGCAAAAGTCCTCAAACACGAGGGATGTGCACTGCTATCATTCGCGCCATGCCGCGCCCGTGCAACGGGGCGGCGCCCGGTGACGAGGCGGTCGCCACCGACGGCGCGCCGCGTGGTCGAACGCGACGCGCCCCGTGTTGCGTGCCGATGCCATGCGGCTTTCGACGATGGCGTTGCCTGCGGCATACTGCGAAAGCCTTGCAGGTCCGGCCGAACGATTCACACTTCGCAACACAGATTGGCGGAACTTCGTGATAGGTTCGGCCATCGGAGGTTTTTTTGAATAAAAACATACCCAAAGAGGATGAATACATGACCCAGGCCCTGCGGGAACTCGAAGCACAACTTCGGGACCTGAACATCAAGTTGTCGGACGCCAAGCAGAAGGAGAAGCAAGCCGCACTCGCGGCATTCAAGGAGCAGGTCGAGTTGTTGGGCATCACGCAGCAGGAAGTGCTGAGCGCCCTCGGCTACATCGTCCAGCGAAAACGCAAGGCGCCTGCCAAGTATTACGATCCGACGACCGGCCGCTCGTGGTCGGGCCGCGGCCCGCGACCCAAATGGCTCGAAGGCAAGGATCTCGACACGCTGCTGGTCGACCGCGATGCCCGAACCTGGTGGCCCGGGGACGACCAGGGCTGATGCCGCACCGGCACCGCCGAGGTGCCGTTCGACCCGTGCCGGCGGCGACGCCGGCCGCGCAACACCCGTTTCATCCCGTTTCTTCGGTGTCCCGCCTGATTGCGGGATCGCCGGCGCCAATATCTTTCAAATTCTTTACCGCCGCTGCCCGTTCCCGGAAGCGGGCGCGCGCGGCGCTTTCTGCGTGCGCACGTACGCCGGCCCGCCTTGCCCGGGAACAGGCTTTAGAATGTCGCCCGGACATTTCCGGCTGGACACCATGGCGGCAAACATGAAATCTTCGGCGCTCGGCGATCCGGCGGCGCCGCGCGCGGAGCAGGTCGGGTCGTACGCATGGAAGGCGCTGGCCGGCTCGGCGATCGGCTACGCGATGGACGGCTTCGACCTGCTGATCCTCGGCTTCATGCTGCCCGCGATCACGGCGGCGCTGCAGCTCACGCCCGGGCAGGGCGGCGCGCTCGTCACGTGGACGCTGATCGGCGCCGTCGCGGGCGGCATTCTGTTCGGTGCCCTGAGCGACCGCTACGGCCGCGTGCGGGTGCTGACGTGGACGATCATGCTGTTCGCGGTCTTCACCGGCCTGTGCGCGTTCGCGCAAGGCTTCCGCGATCTGCTCGTCTACCGGACCATCGCGGGCATCGGCCTTGGCGGCGAGTTCGGGATCGGCATGGCGCTCGCGGCCGAAGCGTGGCCGGCGAGCAAGCGGGCGCGCGTGTCGTGCTATGTCGCGCTCGGCTGGCAGGCCGGCGTGCTGCTGGCCGCGCTGCTGACGCCGCTGCTGCTGCTCCATATCGGTTGGCGCGGGATGTTCGTGGTCGGCGTGCTGCCCGCGCTGCTCGCGTGGGTGCTGCGCAACCGGCTGCACGAGCCGGAAGTCTTCGTTCAGCGCGCGACGCAACCGCGCACGAATGCGTTCCGGATGCTCGTCGCCGACGCCCGCACCGCGCGCACGAGTCTCGGCATCGTGATCCTGTGCTCGGTCCAGAACTTCGGCTACTACGGGATCATGATCTGGCTGCCGACCTTCCTGTCGAAACAGATGGGCTTCTCGCTGACGAAGTCGGGGCTGTGGACGGCCGCGACCGTCGTCGGGATGATGATCGGCGTCTGGACGTTCGGGCAACTCGCCGATCGGTTCGGCCGCAAGCCGACGTTCCTGCTGTACCAGCTCGGTTCGGTCGTGACGGTCGTCGCGTATGCGCGGCTGTCGGACCCGACGGCGATGTTGTGGGCCGGCGCGTTGATGGGGATGTTCGTCAACGGGATGGCCGGCGGCTACGGGACGCTGATGTCCGAGGGCTATCCGACCGCCGCGCGCGCGACCGCGCAGAACGTGCTGTGGAATATCGGCCGCGCGGTCGGCGGCTTCGGGCCGGTGGCGGTCGGCGCGCTGGCCGCGCGCTACTCGTTCCAGACGGCGATCGCGCTGCTCGCCGGCCTCTACGTGCTCGACATGGTCGCGACGCTGTTCCTGATCCCCGAACTCAAGGGCGTCGAACTCGAATGACGATGCGCGGTGCCTGCGGCGCACGGTCATCGTATCGTTCGCGCAGCGCGTGTTGCCGCGCGGCGTCGAGCTGGTGCGGCATGGCGGCCCGCTGCGCCAACTGTTCGACGGGCTGGGCGTATTCACCATCGTGCGGTTCGACGTGGTCAAGGATGCGCAGCTCGTGCTGAACCTGCCGACGCCATTGAAGGTGTTCGATGAGCCCGGCTGCCGTTAGCCAACAGCCAACCCCTTTCGGAGGAAGCGTCGATGACCCAGCCGACCCATGATCTCGATCTCGTCGTATTCGGCGCCACCAGCTTCGTCGGGCAGATCCTGACGCGCTACCTGTCCGAACACCTGTCGGGCAGCGGCGAAACGCTGCGCTGGGCGATTGCCGGCCGCTCCGAAGCGAAGCTCCGGCACGTCAGGGAGACACTCTGCGCCGCTTGGCAGACGCTGCCGGTCATCGTCGCCGATGCGGTCGACGACACGCAATTGCAGGTGTTGTGCGCGCGCACGCGCGTCGTCGTGTCGACCGTCGGTCCGTACGCGCTGTATGGCGAACCGCTGGTCCGGATCTGCGCGCAAACCGGTACGGACTACTGCGATCTCACCGGCGAGACGCAGTGGATCAAGCGGATGATCGAACGGTACGAGCAGACAGCCCGGCAATCGGGTGCGCGCATCGTGCATTGCTGCGGTTTCGATTCGGTGCCGTCGGATATCGGCGTGCTGTTCCTGCAGCAGCACGCACGGCGGCAGTGGGGCGTGCCTGCCACGCAGGTGAAGATGCGCGTGAAGACGCTGAAGGGCGGCGCGTCGGGCGGAACGGTCGCGAGCGTGATCAACGTCGTGCGCGAAGCCGCGGCCGATCCGGCGTTGCGCCGCGAACTGCTCGATCCGTATGCGCTGTGCCCGACGGATCATCGTTTCACGGTGCGGCAGCACGCGGTGCGGTCGGCGGAATTCGATCGCGACGGCGGCACGTGGATCGCGCCGTTCGTGATGGCGGCCGTCAACGAGCGTGTCGTGCATCGCTCGAACGCCCTCGCCGGCGACGCATACGGCACCCGGTTCGCCTATGACGAGGCGGTCATCACGGGCACGGGCCTGAAGGGCCGCCTCGCCGCGCTGACGATGGTGGCCGGCCTCGGCGCGTTCATGGCGGGCGTGCTCATCCCGCCGGTGCGCGGCCTGATGGAGCGCTTCCTGTTGCCGAAGCCCGGCGAGGGGCCGAGCGTCGCGGCGCAACTGGCCGGCCGCTACGATCTGCGCTTCTTCGGGCGCGCCGACGACGGGCGGACGCTGCGCGTGAAAGTCGCCGGCGATCGCGATCCCGGTTACGGCTCGACCGGCAAGATGCTCGGCCAGGCCGCGCTCAGCCTCGCGCTGGATTGCACCCGCGACGGCGCGAAGACCGGGCGCGGCGGCGGCTTCTGGACGCCCGCGACGATGTTCGACGCGCGCTTCGTCGAACGTCTCGAGCGGCATGCCGGGGTGCGTTTCGAACTGCTACCGGATGCGTGAGCCGCGCGCGCGTCGGACGCGCGGCGGGGCGGCCGGCATCGGCGCGCAGGCCTTCGTGTCGACGCTGCTCGCGCCCGAGATTTTCGAAGCGGGGCGGTTGTGCCGCGCGGGCGTCGACCATGAAAGCACGCCGATCGTGCAGTTCTCGCCGCCGCTCATGATGTCGCGCGACGAGATCGTCTGGTTCGTCGCGAGATCCGCGACATCGTCGCCGATACCTATGCGCGTGCGACGCGCTGAGCACGGCACGGGCATTCGTTATTCCAGGAGCATTCGATGCGAACCAGGATCGTCCGTCTGCACGTAGGCCGCGAGCCCGTGGACCGAGTCGTTCGCGAGCGCGATTGCCTCGTCCTCGGTCCGGTAGGTCAGGATCGACAGCACCGGCCCGAAGATCTCCTCGCGCGCGATCGTGGCGCGGGTTCGCGCACTCGCTGAACGGCCGCCGCGAGACACCGGTTTCCCGCGCTTTCGTGCATGATGCGATGGCATCGACCCGTCGAGCAGCAGGGTCGTGCGATTCCTTGCGTCCGCAACCGATCCGGAGAACCGTCCGCCATGCATTCGAATCCTTTTCGCCTTCGTCGCGCCCGTCTGCTCGCCGCGCTGACGCTTGCCACCACCGCCGTCGCCGCGCATGCGGCCGACTGGATCGTGTCCGGCAACGACGGCAAGTACCAGCGCGTCGAAGGGCGCGACACCTTTCCCGCATCGCCGCCCGCCGACACGCTGACGCTGCTCGACGCGAGCGTGTTCCCGCCGAAGGTCGCGCTTCAGGTCGACGTCGAGAACGGCATCCAGGGGCCGCCGCAGGCCGTCGCGATCACGCCCGACGCGAAACTCGCGCTGGTCGGCGCGCCGACGCGTTACGACGCGAGCGCGAAGCAACTCGTGTACGACACGTTCCTGCAGGTCATGAATCTCGACGCGTCGCCGGCGGCGATCACGCGCATCGACCTCGGCACGCACCCGCAGGGGATCGCGATCGACCGGTCGGGTCGCGTCGCGCTGGTGGCGAACATCGACGGCAGCGTGTCGATCCTGCGGATCGACGGCACGCAGGTGACGCTCGACGGCAACCTGAAAATCGGCAAGAAGCGGCTCGCCGGGATCAGCTTCACGCACGACGGCAAGCATGCACTCGTGTCGCTGCGCGACGAGCAGGGCGTCGCGGTGCTGAACGTCGACGACGGCAAGGTGACCGACAGCGGCACGCGGTTGAGCACGGGCGTCGCGCCTTACACGATCGACGTGTCGAGCGACAACCGCTGGGCCGTCGTCAGCAACGTCGGCCTAGCGGGGCTGCCGGGCTATACGGGCACGCTCGCGGGCGATGCCGATTCGGTCGCGCTGATCGACGTGTCGCGCACGCCGTTCCGCACGGTCCAGTACCTGAACGTGCCGTCGCTGCCGGAAGGCGTCGCGATCTCGCCGAACGGGAAGTGGATTGCGGTGCAGGCGATGGACGGCTCGAACCTCACGCCCGACAACCCGGGCCGCCACAAGCTCGGCAAGGTCGTGCTGTTCGAGATCCGCAACGGCCGTGCGGTGCAGACGAGTGAAGTGCCGGGCGGCGAAGCCGCGCAGGGCATCGTATTCACCGCCGACAGCCGGCACGTGATCGTGCAGTTCAACGTCGAGCGGCAGCTCGCGCTGTATGCGGTGGAAGGCGGCCAACTGCGCGATACGGGCAAGCGCATCGCGCTGTCGGGCGGGCCGTCATCGTTGCGGACGTTGCCGCGCTGACGTGCGGCGCGGGTGAGCCGGCCGCGGTTTCGCCGTCGGCGATGCGGATGGGGCAGGCTGGGGTGCGATGAGGGTGTGCGGCGCCGGTGCTCGTGACGGGCCGGCCGCGCCTGCAATGAACCCGCGCTCGTTACGGACGCAGCAGATCGAACCCGCCGAACACGATCACGCCGCTGAGCGCAATCATCGCGACCGAATGCTGGCCGAAATAGAGAATCGCGGCCGCGAGCCACGTGGTCAGGCAGAAGGCGCCGATGCGGGCCATCGTGAATTCCTCGAAATGCGTGATGAAGGGGGCGCGCGCCGAAGTCGTCGTGTCGCTTCGGGCGCGGGGCTCGCGCAGCGACGGCGCCGGACGGCGTCGCGTGTCGCGCCCGATCGGGCGGGCGCCGGTGCGGGGTAGCCCGCAGCCTTGCCGAAAGCAGCCGGCGATTTTACCAGCGTGGACGGCCGGTCATTCTGGCCCCTTCGCGACCATCGGCAGCCGGACCACGACATGGCGCGCGACATCGGCTGCGCGGCCGCGTCGAAGGCGGGACTAAAGTTTCGTCCAACGAATACCGTAAACCGGTTGCAAGGTTTTCCCTGTTCAACCGACCCGAGTCGCACACACTCATTACGGACCGACACGATGCAGATCGATCTCTCTTCCGCCACGCAGACCCCGCTTACCACCGGCAACCCAGCCGCCAACCCCTCCGGCACGGGCGCCGCGGCGACGGCCACGGCGGCTGCGTCGTCGCCCACAGGCGGTGCAACGAAGACGTCGGCGAGCGGCGCCGCGCCGTCCGCCGACGCGGGCGAGACGCTGGGCGCGTCGGGATCGGCGGCTGACGATCCCGCGGTCACGCAGCTGAAACAGCTCATCGAGCGCTTGCAGAAACAACTCGCGCAACTGCAGCAGCAAATGGTGGCCGCGGCACAGCGCGCGAAGGATGACCCGGCCGCCGCGGTCGAGCAGCAGACGCTGAGCGCGGAAGCGAGCACGATCTCGGCCGCGCTGTCGACGGCGATCGCGCAGCTCGCGCAGGCCATCCAGAAGTCGGGCGGCTCGACGTCCGGCGGCCTGGTATCGACGCAGGCCTGACGGCACGGCGCCGCGCCGCCCAGCACAGCACGCCGACGCGTCGCGGCACGTCACTCCGCGCATTACAATCGCAAGCTCGTCTCCCTCGACAGGACGGCAGAACGATGACTGCGGAATTCGCCGATGACGACCTCGTCCGCTTCGACGCGCAAGGCGGCACGCCGCTGCCCGCGGCCGATACCGAAGGATGGCTGGACCACGACGGCGCGCGTATCTGGCACGCGTCGTTCGGCCACGGCCCGCCGGTCGTGCTGCTGCACGGCGGCCTCGGCCACGGCGGCAACTGGGGCAACCAGGTGCCGGCGCTGCTCGCGGCCGGCTACCGCGCGATCGTGATCGACAGCCGCGGCCATGGACGCAGCACGCGCGACGAGCACCCCTATTCGTACGAACGCATGGCCTCGGACGTGCTCGCGGTACTCGATGCGCTGCACATCGGCCGCGCGCGCTTCGTCGGCTGGAGCGATGGCGCATGCGTGTCGCTCGTGCTGGCCGCCCGCGCGCCGCAGCGCGCGGCGGGCGTGTTCTTCTTCGCGTGCAACATGGATCCGGGCGGCACGAAGGAGATGGTGCCGAGCCCGCTGATCGACCGCTGCTTCGCGCGGCACCGCAAGGATTACGCGCGACTGTCCGCGACGCCCGACCAGTTCGACGCGTTCGTCGCGGCAGTCAGCGAAATGATGCGCACGCAACCGGATTACAGCGCGGCCGACCTCGCGGCGATCGCGGTGCCGGTCGCTATCGTGCAGGGCGAGCACGACGAGTTCATCCGTCCGGAACATGCGGCATATCTCGCGCGCACGATTCCGGGCGCGACGCTGACGATCCTGCCCGGCGTGAGCCACTTCGCGCCGCTGCAGCGGCCGGCGCGCTTCAACGCCGCGATGCTGGCCTTTCTCGACCGTTTGCCTGACTGACATCGGCATGGCCGGTGCATGCGTTGCATAAGATTTTCTTTAGGCTCACGCAAAATATCATCGATTGTTGGACGGCGGCGGGCGGCGGATAGTCCTGCTTCGACCGGCCGGCTGCAGCAGTCTGCGCGCGGCGCGGCCGGACCTGTTGTTCACACAACCATCAGAAAATCGAAGGAACCGCAACCATGCGATTCAACGCGATACGCATCGCCGCGACGCTGTTCGTCGCCGCGTGCGCCGCCGTCACGGCCGGCCGCGCGGCCGCCGCCATGCCCGACGAGATTCACGACACCGTGACCCGCAACGTCGCGCCGCTGATGAAGCAGTTCGCCGTTCCCGGCATGGCGATCGGCATCGTCGCCGACGGCAAGCCCTACGTGTTCGACTACGGCGTGATGTCGACGCAGACCGGCAAGCCGGTGACCGGCGACACGTTGTTCGAGATCGGCTCCGTCAGCAAGACGTTGACCGGGACGCTCGCGTCCGATGCGCAGGAGGGCGGCGAGCTGTCGCTGTCGGATCCGGTGGCCAAGTACCTTCCCGCGCTGCAGGGCAAGCCGTTCGGCGGCGTGACGTTGCTCGAGCTCGGCACCTACACGCCGGGCGGGATGCCGCTGCAGGTGCCCGACAACATCCGCGACGACGCGGCCCTGATGCGCTATCTTGATGCGTGGCGGCCCGCGTACGCGCCGGGCACGCGCCGCACGTATTCGAACGTCGCGCTCGGGATGCTCGGGCAACTCACCGCGAAGGCGATGAACCGCGACTTCGCGGCATTGATGGAACAGCGGCTGTTCCCCGCGCTCGGGATGACGCATACCTATATCAACGTGCCCGCCGCACGCCGGGGCGACTATGCGCAGGGCTATACGCAGGACGGCAAGCCGATCCGGATGACGGGCGGCATGCTGGGGCAGCCGGCGTACGGCGTGAAGACCACGGCGGCCGACCTGTTGCGCTTCGTGCAGGCGAACATGGGGCTCGTCGAAACGGCGCCGCGTCTGCAGCGCGCGCTCGAGCGCACGCACACCGGCTATTTCCGTGCGGGGCCGTTCACGCAGGACCTGATCTGGGAACAGTATCCGTATCCGGTTGCGCTGCCGACGCTGCTCGAAGGCAACGGGCCGCCGATGCTCCACGACGCGACGCCCGCGACCGCACTCAAGCCGCCGCTCGCGCCGCGCCCGGACACGTGGATCAACAAGACCGGCTCGACCAACGGCTTCAGCACCTATGTCGCGTTCGTCCCCGCGAAGCGGATCGCGATCGTGATGCTCGCGAACCGCAACTTTCCGATCGAGGATCGTGTGAAAGCCGCGTACCGGATCGTCGAGTCGCTGAACGGCAAGCCGTAACCTGCGTCGTGCGCGCGCCGTCGCTCAGGCGAGCGCGGCGTCCGCCGCCGTGGACGCGGGCACGGCGTGCGCGCCGGCCGACGACGCGCCGCCGGCCAGGCGCCGATAGCGCGCGAGCGCCCACAGCGGGAAGTACGCGGTATAGCCGTGATACAGGAGACGCGCGCGCTCGTCGGTGCCCATGCGCGAGTGGACGCGGCCGGACCCGGTGCCGCTCGAGCAGGCGGCGACGCTGTGATCTGCCGGCTGGCCGCCGACGGGCTGTGGATCTTGGAGCTGCTCGACAGCGTGGAGATTTCGGCCGAGTTGCGCGCGGAGATCGTCCGGCAGTTGGACCGGATGAGCGCGGGCGAGCCGCCGGCGGGCGCGGGCAAGCATCCGAACGCGCGCGGTCGGCGGGGCTGAACACGTTCAGCGGCCGAATGTCGCGACGAGTTCGGCGATCCCGCCTGACGTTCGTCTTCGCCATGGAGGTGGCACGGGCTGCGCCGCGCGATATAGATCCGACGATATGAAGAGAACCGTCGCGCGTATCGGCGATTTCCTGACACACGACGCGCGTACCGTGACGGGAAACGACGACGTGTCGAGCGAAAAGCCCATGCGGCGACTCGCCGATGACGACAGGCCGGATGCCGTGTTGCGGGGGAGTGGCAATCACATGCTGACAAGAGACTATGTGGAGCGCGAGCTCTCTCATATCGAGAGAATGGTCGCGCTGCTGGAAAGCGATGCGGATACCGGCGCTGCGGCGATGCCGTACGCGATGCGCGTGAGTCGTCCGGGTTACTGGCGCGCACGCATCGAGGTGCTGCTCGCGATACCCGGCATGCCGCGCCACGTGATGAACCTCGGCAACGTGCTGCTCGCGAAGATCGACGGGATGGAGTCGCGGCGGGGGACGGAGAAGCCCTGACCGGGCCGGCGCGCGCAGCGCATGTCGTGATGGGACTGGGGCTGGCGCTTCGGCGATGTGTTCAGCCTGATTGCGGTGCCGGCGCGCGCCGTGGCCGGTGCGTTGTATGCGATCGGCCCTTGCAGAACGGAGATCACGGAACACGAGCGCGCGAGCGGGGCGGCCGTGCAGCGACACTGATTCGGCAGGCGCCTGTCGCGTGTGCGCGGATAAAGAAAAAGCCACGGATCGCACCGTGGCTTTTGCCTTTCTCACGCAGGCGGCCGTGTCACGGCCGCGTATCGCACGGCTTAGGCGATGGTCTTCGACCAGTTCGCGTACCAGTTGCGGAACAGCGTGTACTGCGCTTCCGCGTAGTTGCGTTGCGCGTCGCTCAGTGCATCGGTTTCGTTGAAGTGCAGCGTGTATTCCTTGTCGCCGTTCAGCACCATCAGATGCTTGTAGAACAGCACGAGGTCGCAGCCTTCGTCGAACGACGACAGCACGGCCAGCGCGGCTTCCAGTTCCTTCGCACGCACGCGCGCCACGGCATCGCCTTGCGCGGCCTTCTTGCACAGGTCGACCAGTTGCAGCACTTCGCGCGGCAGCGCATTGCCGATGCCGGTGATCGCGCCTGCCGCGCCGCAGTTCACGAAGCCGTGGAACACCTGCGTGTCGACGCCGGCCATCAGCGTCACGCTGTCGTCCTGCGACGTGATGTTCTCGGCTGCATAGCGCATGTCGGCGGCGCCGCCGAATTCCTTGAAGCCGATCAGGTTCGGGTGCTGGCGACGCAATTCGAAGAACAGGTCGGCGCGGGTCGCGAAGCCGTAGTACGGGCTGTTGTAGATCACGGCCGGCAGGTTCGGCGCTGCGTTCAGGATCGCGGCGAAGTGGGCCTTCTGTGCGGCCGGCGACGCGCCGCGCGACAGCACGCGCGGGATCACCATCAGGCCGTGCGCGCCGACCTTCGCGGCATGCGCGGCGTGCGACACGGCTTCCTTCGAGTTCACCGCGCCGGTGCCGACGATCGTCGGCACGCCGGCTTCGACCAGACGCGCGACGCCTTCCTGGCGCTGCGCTTCGGTCAGCAGCGGCCAGTCGCCCATCGAGCCGCAGTACACCACCGCGCGCATGCCGAGTGCCACCAGCTCCTTGCCCTTCTTTACCAGCGCGTCGAAATCCGGCTGACGATCAGTGGTGCACGGAGTCATCAGGGCCGGAATGGTGCCGGTAAAAATGTTGTCGCTCATCTCGTTTCCTCACATTCAGATAGGGTCAATTGCCACTGCTGGCAACCTGGGCCGTACGCGCGCTCGCCGTCTCGTCGGTGCTTCACGTCACCCGGACGGCGGCTGGCCGCCTCTTGTTTGCCTCGGCGCCGAAACGTTGCCTCCGGTTTCGACCGAGAGTCCGCCATCGACGAGTGCATTCTAGCCAGTCCGAATATTTTATACAATATAAAATAAAAAGGGCTGACACAGGCTGTCGTTTCGAGGTTCCGCGGAAGGTGGAGAACCGCGTCGCGGCGGCCTTCGGCGGGGGATGGCGGGCGCACTGGACCAAGCTGGTCGACGCCGCATTCCGGCTCCGCCTGATGGCGTTGGCAGCCCGACTGGCGCCGCGCAAGCTTATCCCGCCGCACTTTCCTCCGACCAAAAACACCCATCTCGGAGGCTTCCATTCCGGTCGGCGCACCCCGCGCCCGCCGTGTCGCAATTCTGCCGAAGCATTTTTGAGATTGCGTAGATCGCGCATTGGATATTGTATAAAATATTCCAGCGCGCTTGCTCGCGAGCCGCCCCGTCACGGGAAATGGAAGACAACGAGAGGAGATACGGAGATGACAAGTCAACTCGGCGAGGCAGTCTCGCCTGGTAGTGCGGCAACCGTGCAGGACACGGCGTCGAAACGGGAATTGAAGCGGGTCGTCGCGGCGTCGATGGTCGGGTCGGTGGCGGAGTGGTACGAGTTCTTCCTGTATGGAACGGCGTCGGCGCTGGTGTTCGGCACGCACTTCTTCAAGAAGACGGGCAACCCGATCGACGGGCTGCTCGCCGCGTTCGCGCTGTATGCGGTGGGGTTCGCCGCGCGCCCGATCGGCGGGCTGGTGTTCGGCTACTACGGCGACAAGTTCGGCCGCAAGTACCTGCTGCAGGTCAGCCTGATCGTGGTCGGCATCACGACCTTCCTGATGGGCTGCCTGCCGACCTTCGATGCGATCGGCTACTGGGCGCCGGTGCTGCTGGTGTCGCTGCGGCTGATTCAGGGCTTCGCGTTCGGCGGCGAATGGGGCGGCGCGATCCTGCTGGTCAGCGAACACGCCCCCGACAACCGCCGCGGCTACTGGGCCAGCTGGCCGCAAGCCGGCGTGCCGGCCGGCAATCTGGTCGCGACCATCATCCTGCTGGTGCTGTCGAGCTCGCTGTCCGAGGCCGACTTCCTGTCGTGGGGCTGGCGCGCGGCGTTCTGGTTCTCGGCGGTGGTCGTGCTGATCGGCTTCTGGATTCGCCGCAAGGTCGACGATGCGCCGATCTTCAAGGAAGCGCAGGCGCGCCGCGCGCAGAAGCAGGAAAAGCAGCTTGGCGTGGTCCACGTGCTGAAGTACCACTGGCGGCAGGTGCTGATCGGCATCGGCGCGCGATTCGCCGAGAACATCCTGTACTACATGGTCGTCACGTTCTCGCTTACCTATCTGAAGCTGGTCGTCGGCTTCGACACCACGCGGATCCTGAAGCTGATGTTCGCGGCCAACGCGATTCACTTCTTCTTCATTCCGCTGATGGGGCTGCTATCGGACTTCGTCGGCCGCAAGCCCGTGTACCTGACGGGCGCGGTGCTGACCGCCGGCTGGGGTTTCGTCGCGTTCCCGATGATGGACACCGGCAACGACTGGATCATCATGGCCGCGATCGTGCTCGGTCTGTTCATCGAATCGATGACGTACTCGCCGTACTCGGCGCTGATGACCGAGATGTTCCCGACCAACGTGCGCTATACCGCGCTGTCGCTGTGCTACCAGGTCGCGCCGCTGATGGCCGGCTCGCTCGCGCCGCTGATCGGGCTGTCGCTGCTCGAGCGCTATCACTCGTCGACGCCGATCGCGCTGTATCTGGTCGCCGCAGCCGTGATCTCGATCGTGTGCGTGGGCGTCGCGAAGGAAACGCGCGGCAAGTCGCTGCGCGACGTCGATGCGGAGGCGAGCCGGCGCTCGCATGTGTGACGCGGGGGTGATGCGGGCGTGAAATGGGGAGCCACCCGGGAGGGTGGCTTTTTTGTGGGGCATCGCCGGGCTCTGGGAGTGCGGGGAGGAATGGCGGCGTTCGCCCCCTCACTTCGGGCTGAGCATCTCGCGCGGGACATCGCCGGATGCGCCGTCAAAGCGGACGCGCGCGGCATGGATGTCGGGATAACGACGGTCAGTCCAATCGATGAGGGCCGCCATCGGGTCCAACAGCGATTGGCCTAGCGGGGCCAGACGATATTCGACGCTTGGCGGGCTGGTGGGAAAAACATGGCGGGTGATGAGCCCGTCGCGCTCCAGATCGCGGAGTGTCTGGGTAAGCATGCGCTTGGAAATGTCCGGAATGGCTCGGTGAAGCTCACTGAAGCGCTGCGATCGCGTCGCGAGTTCCATGATCATGAGCATGCTCCATTTGTCGCCGATGCGGTCGAGTACGTCGCGAACCGCGCAATGTGCGGGCTGGGTGTCGCTCACTTGACGTTGATATCGGCTGAATCTCTCGATCGCATTCCGGGCGGTGCTCATTCGGGTTCCCTTCAACTCTTCTGGTAACAAAAAAGTGCCTCCTTCCGGCGCGAGGCATAGGTCTCTATGATAGACCTGCCCTCAACCAAAGACCGTTCCTCAGTGGGTTCCGATGTCAAACCCTGTTCCCGGCGACCTTCTGTACCAGTCACCCCCGCCGCAGAAATGTTGCCATTCGAGGGCAATATCAGTTTCAGGAGAAACACATGTTTTTAGTAATGGGAATTACAGGACGCGTAGGTGGCGCAACAGCCCGACATCTGCTGGCGCAAGGCAGGAAAGTGCGGGCGCTGGTCCGCAATCGCGAGAAGGCGACGCATTGGGCGGATCAAGGTGTGGAACTGATCGACGGCGACTGGAATGATGCGGCCGCCGTAGAGAGGGCGCTCGAAGGGGTCGAAGGTGCATTCGTCATGCTGCCGGCTGTCTGGACACCCTCGCCTGAGTTCAGCGAAGCAATGAGCGTGATCGCGAACTATGTCGAGGCGCTGACCAGGGTGGCGCCGCCGCGGGTGGTCGTGCTGTCGTCGATGGGGGCGGACCGAACCAGCGGGCTGGGAATGATCACGGCCCTGTCGCTTCTGGAACAAGGACTGCGCCATCTGACGTTGCCGATCGCCAATGTCAGAGCCGGCGGGTTTTTCGAAAACTTCCTTTACGGCCTGCACGTCGCCCAAGGCGGCACGCTACCCGTCTACTACGACCCGACGAGTCGGAAGTCGACCATGGTCGCGACCGACGATGTCGGTGCCGAGGTGGCGACGCTGCTGACCGGGCCGGCGTGGTCTGGGCATCGCGTCGTCGAGCTTGGCTCGATGGTCAGCGCGGATGAAGTCGCTGCCCAGCTGGGCGAAGTCTTGCAACGCGACGTCAAGGCCCTTGCCATCCCGCGGGCCGGGTGGCCAGCAGCGTTCGAACAGTTCGGTATCCCGAAGGGCCAGACTGGACCGGCCGAAGCGATGTTCGATGCTGTCAACGCGGGCTGGATGGACCTCGGCGTCGCGGGTACGGAGCATGTGGCGGGCACGACGTCCCCTCGCGATGTCTTTGCGGCGGCCCACAAGGCGACTCCGGCATGAACAGCGCAGATCGACCGGCTCGTCGACCAGGCGGCCACACGGGTCCCTCTGCAGCGCCCTCATCAGAGAAGGTGGAACGAATGTCCAAGATTTCCTGGCGCCAAGTATTCCCTTTGATTCTTGCCGCTTTTTTCGTCGTGGGATCGCTCAGCAACATCGTCGCCCCGCGATCCATCTTCGAGGAATACCTGAAGTGGGGATATCCGCACTGGTTCCATTTCGTGACTGGGTCGCTGGAACTCATGACCGCCATTCTGCTGGCGCGAGCACGGACGCGGCTGTGGGGCTCGGTGCTCGGCTGCACCGTGATGTTGGCTGCGCTTGCAACCGTTGCAGTCCACGGCGAATACGGACATGGGGTGGCGCCGCTTGTCGTGGCGACACTATCCATTGTTGTCGGCTGGATTACTTGGCGCAAGCGGCTCGCTGTCGGTCCTATGGCTCGGGCCTAAACCTTCCGCGCCTTCAAGAACTGAAAAGCATGCTGGACGTGCGATCACGAACCGGATATCGGCTTTCAAATCCCCGTTGGAGCAGGGTTGACTTATTGAATTGAGCTTGGCGGTTGGCGGGTCAACGGGCGTCCGAAGCACTTCGGAAGCGGTCATCGACGCCTTGCGCTCGCGACCGGCGGCTGCGGGTGGGGTTGAGCCAGTCGCCGTTCGCCGGGACTGCGGCCGGCCGAGTCCGGCCAATTGCCGTCATACGCCTGGTTGCTGCCTCGGGGCATTCAAACGACGGATTTCCGCCCGTTCGCGCTCCTTCGCCTCGCAGGAGTTCTCGGATTGCGAGCCACGATCGCGCCGTCTGGATGCCCGATCAGAACGCAGAGCGGATCGTGCCACCATCGACGCGGATCGTGGCGCCGCTCACATAGTCGGCATAGGGGCTTGCGAGATAAGCAACTGCCGCCGCGATCTCTTCAGGACGGCCAAGGCGGCCGACGTCGTTGGGCACCATGTCGCGGACGCAGCCGCGCTCAATCTCCTCCCACGTCTGACCCCATCCGTGCTGCGGAGCGATGTTCTCGAGCAGCTCCCTGACGGCCGGCACGAGAATCACGCCGGGTGCCACAACATTCGAGGTCACGCCGGAGTCCTTGAGGTCGCGCGCCAGCGAAACAGCCAGGTTGTGCCTGGCGGCAAGCGAGGCGTTGTAGTCAGGCTGCATCGAGACCGGCTGACCGGCGAGTCCGCCGCCGATCTGAATCACGCGGCCCCACCCGCGCTCGCGCATGGCTGGCACCAGCCGCTGGATCATGCGCACGGCGGACAGGACGTTGACCTCATAGGTCTCCATCCACTTGTCCGGTAAGGCAGTGCTCCAGTTCAGGTGGTGATAATAGCCAGCGTTATTGACCAGTATGTCGATGGCTCCGCCTTCGGTCGCCTTGGCAACCACGGCATTGGCGCCCGCATCGGTTGCCAGATCGCCCAGCGCGACTTCGGCATGGCCGCCTGCCATTGTGATCGCTGCCGCGGCCGCCTCTGCACGATCACTGCTGCGGCCATGCACAACCACTGTTGCACCCTCCGCAGCCAGGAACTTGGCAATCGCCTCACCTAGTCCGGCCGTCGATCCCGTCACCAGCACGCGCTTTCCGCTCAGATTCAGATCCATGAGTGTTCCCTCGATCGCATTAAATTTATACAATCGTATACTTTCTCGCTCTAAAAATCTACAGGTGTTTGATTAATGAAGACACTGGGCAAAAAAGGCGCGGCTACCCGCGAGGCGATCCTCGCATCCGCGCGACAGGCATTTACGCAATCGGGCTACGACGTCGGCGTACGCGAGATCGCTGAGAACGCGGGAGTCACCGCGATGCTCGTGAATCGTTATTTCGGGTCCAAGGAACAGCTGTTCGAGGAGGTAGTCGACCTGGTTCTTTCGGCTCCGGGCATCCTCACGCGGGAAGTGATGACGAACGCGCCTGACGTATCGACGCTATGCCGCGATGTTGCTGCCGCGCTTGTGGCGAAGACGGCACCGGACATCACGTCGATGGACGGGTTTCTCATCATGCTGCGCTCGGCCAACAATGGGCAGGCCACAGCCATTCTGCGCAGGAAGTTTGAAACGCACTTTGCCCGACCGTTATCTGAGCTGCTGCCCGGCGAAGAAACCTCGCAGCGGGCCGCGATGTTTCTGGCCGTCATTGCCGGCTTCCAGGTCATGCGACAGGTCGTCGAGATGGCTGCATTGGCGCAAGCCAAACCGGACCAGTTGGAGCGACAACTCGAGGCGCTCTTCGGATTGCTGATTATCGGAACGCCGATCAAGCACTTGACTGGCTGAAGTGTTGCGATACATCGCGCGGGGTAACACCAAATCGGCGGGAGCGTTGGGGGGAAGAGCGGGAAAGGGCAGTGCAAATATTGCCTGATGGCGGGCATGGCACATGTTCGAGCCGTCCGCGCATAAAAGCCTGACTGACCGCGAAGGGTCGGTTGAGCCAGTCGCCCGCCGGGACTGCGGCCGGCCGAGTCCGGCCATGATCAGACGATCAAAAAGCGTACGCTGGCTGGCCGGTTCCCATCCGCCATCGGACCACCACTCGATACATTTTCCAGATATCGACGCGGTATGGAAAATGCGCACATAGCGGTATCGGGACTGTTAGGGCGCAGGTCGCAACGGCGCCGGGAGGCTATCAAAATGGACGTGCTGAGAATGGCGCAGCAAGCGGGATTGGCAGTGCTTCTGGAGGCACGCATCGGCCAACAGGAGTACAGCAGCGTATCTGGGTCAAAGGACGCATTGCTGCGCTTTGCGCAGGCGATTCGGGTGGCGATGGTTCAGGAACTCGCCTTACGCGCCCGCTTGAGGCTCCGTGCCCTTCCTTCCCAATGTCGGTGGCGTTCCAAAGCACAAACGCGCTGGAAACGGACCCGCCCGCAAATCTGAACAGCGGTTACGCTGCGGCCAGCGACCAGCGTTCGATTGCGACGATCAGCCGAAGTCGGCTTGAAAGCGGACGGAGGTGGCTCGCGCGTGAATGACTCTGACGTTGAATCCGCAGCCGGAACCGGCCGTTTGCGGTGTGCTCATGGCAGCCCACGCCCTCTACGGAACCGGCTATTGGACGTTGCGTCGCCAGTTCGCCATAACAGCACTAGCGCGTGCCGACGCGCTCGTTCTTGCCCGTCAGTTCAACAACGAAATCAAGAAACGCCCGCGTCTTTGCCGGCAGGTGATGCCGGGACGGGTAGTACGCGTATAGCGGAAATCGCTCGTCTGCCCATTCGGGAAAGAGATTGATCAATTGGCCGTTCGCGATCAGGGGCTCCGCACCGAGCAGCAACATCTGCGCAATTCCGGAACCGGCGACGCATGCGTTGAGCAGGGCACCGGGATCATTGACCGTGAGGCGTCCCCGGGTGTCCACCACAATGCGCTTTCGCCGGCGGTGGAATTCCCACGCGAACGGCTTGCCCGTCTCCGGGTTGCGAAATTCAATGCATCGGTGGCTTCGGTTTTCAAGGTCCTCGGGTTTTGTCGGCCGTCCCCGGCGAGCGACGTATGAAGGCGACGCGACCGTGACAATGCCGGTATCGAGCAACTTTCTCGCGATCAGCGTAGAGGCTCGGGGTTCGCCGAAACGCACGGCGATGTCGAAGCCATCCATGACGAGGTCGCCAAGACTGTCTCGCGCGATGAGTTCGATTTCGAGTTCCGGGTGCGCGTCCATGAACGCATCGAGTTGTTGCCCAAGAATGGTCCGGTAGACGACCGGATCCAGATTGACTCTCAGCTTTCCACGCACCGCGGAGGCGCTCCCTGCCGCGGCCGCGGCTGCTTCCTCCAGCCCGGCGAGATGGGGCATGACCTGCTCGTAAAAGCGGCGACCCTCTTCAGTCAGCGAGACGGAGCGCGTCGTTCGGTTGAAGAGCCGGATATTCAGCTTTTTTTCCAGCCGCGCAATCGCGCGACTGACGCCCGGCGGCGTCATTCCAATGACTTCCGATGCGGCCGCGAACGTCCCCATGTCCACCACGGCGGCGAACACGCTAATGCTGCCGGACAGCTTCTCGGTACTGGATCTCATGGTTGCTCGAGTGAATGAAGGTGGTGGATCGCGACCAACCAACCCGAATGACAACGCGCCAATACTGCGCCGTGCAGCAGCGCAAGATAACTCCGCAGATCATGCCGCATTGATAACTCCTTGTCACTAATGTGATGCCATCCATGTCATTTTGTTTTGGTCGGCGTTTGTCCAGAATGCGTGTCACCGAACACCCGATGTATCCACACATGGAGAACGAGCAATGTATGCAATAACAGGAATCACCGGCCAGGTCGGCGGCGCGCTGGCCCGTGAGTTGCTGGCCAGTGGTGAGCCGGTGCGCACAGTCGTGCGCGACGCGACGCGGGCAAGGGCGTGGGCGGAGCGAGGTTGCGAGATCGCGACAGCTTTCATGGAAGACGCTTCGTCGCTGGCCGCCGCATTCGAAGGTGCGACCGGCGTTTTCCTCCTGCCGCCTCCGCAGTTCGATCCGGCGCCCGGGTTTCCCGAAGCGCGGAAGGTGATCGAGGCTGTGTCCGCGGCGCTCCTGAAGGCGCGGCCCGAAAAAGTCGTTTGCCTGTCGACGATCGGCGCGCAGGCTGACGAGATCAATCTGCTCACTCAACGCACGCTGATGGAGCAGGCACTGCGCGAGATGCCGATGCCGGTGACGTTCCTGCGGCCTGGCTGGTTCATGGAAAACGCCGCGTGGGATGTCGCGTCCGCGCGCGACGACGGCGTCATTGCCAGTTACCTGCAGCCGCTCGACAAGCCCGTGCCGATGGTCGCTACCGCGGACGTAGGCCGCGTTGCGGCCGACCTGCTCCAGCAGACGTGGCACGGTGTGCGTGTGGTGGAACTCGAGGGCCCGCGCCGGGTGAGTCCCAATGATCTCGCATTGGCCTTCGCCCGCGTGCTCGGCGCGCAGGTACGCGCGGAAGTGGTCGACAGGCAGACGTGGGAAGCGCTGTTCCGCGGCCAGGGCATGAAGCATCCTCTGCCCCGGATGCGCATGCTGGACGGCTTCAACGAAGGCTGGATCGATTTCGAAAGTAATCCTGACGAAATCGCGCGCGGCCGCGTCGAACTGGAGACGGTTCTGCGCGAGCTTGTGTCGCGTGCAGTCTGACCGGAGCCGCGATCCGTCGGATTGATCGATCGCGATGTCCTGTACGGGGCAAGCGGCAACTTGGAACTATACTGGGGCAACCTGGAGGGTTCCATGACTGATCACGACAGACTGCATCCGCTACGTCCGTTCCTGAAAAATTGGGTTTGGGAGCATGGCCGAATCGGCACTCGCTATCTGGACTGCGTCGACGGCGAGATCAAGTTTGATGAAGGCAAGAAGTCGCATTTCGCGGCCGAAAAATATGTCTACGTGCCGCTTGGCAACAGCACTGACGACGATGCGTCCGTGGATGGCCCTGCAATTCAGGAGGCCGGCCTTGCCCGGTTTTTGCGGGCTGCGCAATTGGGCAAGCCGGAAGAAGCCGGTTCTGTAGCGGAGGTGCAGCGCGCAGTGCAGGACTGCGTGGAGATTGGCCTGTTCAGTGCGTATCAAGGGGAGGCTCGCAAGGCATTTGCCCGATACGCGCAGGAACCGATGTTCGACGACGAGATCCGCGCGGCGGTTGTCGACGACATCCGGCGTGTGTATGTCGGCATGCGCGAGCAACTTGCGCTGTACGATTTCAGCGTGCTCCACGGCTTGCCGATACCGCTGCTTATCGGCGACACGCCCTTCATTGACTGGCGCGTATCCGCGAGTCCGGCACTTCCGTTCGTGTCGCTGCCGCTGGGACCTTACTGTCTGCTGGTAGGCGCTCCATCGGGCAGGAAAACCCGAATCGGCCCAGTGGTCTGGAAGGCTGCTGCCACGATGGGTCCGTTGAAAGACCACAACCGCCGGATCGAGGAGCAGGCACGTCTGTGGCTGGTGGCGACTACGGATGACCAACTCGTTGCTGTGCAAAGTCGCATGGCTGGGGCTATGGGGGCCAGGGAAGGGGATGGGAAGTCCTGAGTGATGTCGACGGGAGGCAGGGCGCCGGCGGGGGCTGAATGGTGAGCGGTAGTACGTTGATGTGTCGGACGGGACTGTGGCCTGCTGAGGATGAGCGGCGGAAAGTCGATCTGCGCCCGGCGCGCGTCGCTGGGCGGTGGCCGGCCAAGTTCGGCCGGAAGCAGACTTCGACAAACCCCGAGCGACTGGCCGTTCTCCCTTGACCTTGCGACACTCGATTCGCGCCAAGCCGTGCACCGAAATCGAGATGCTCGATCCTGGACGCACTCAGCCCGTCTTGAGGACCGGCCCGAGCTAGTGGGCTTTCAAGAATCCGGCAATCAGCCCGGCGATCTCTTGCGGTGCATCTTCGAAGCTGTAATGGCCGACTCCCGCGAGTCGATGAATCGGCGCCCTGGGAAATATTTCGCTGAACAGCGGCAGAAAGTGTTGAGCCGCCAGCGTGCGATCGGCCTCTCCCCAGATGGCAAGCGCTGGCTTTGAACGGACCGCGTCGAGTGCCGTCGCGTCAGGCACTTCGAAACGGTGTGCTCCGATCGCGAAGCCCTTCGCCCAGCCAATCGCGCCGGCGCAGTCGGTCGGCACGGCGAAACGTGAGCCGTACGCGCGCAGCCACGTATCGCTGATACGCGCGTGGTTCTCGAAGCCGTTGAGCTTCAAGGTACTCAGGATATTGAACCCCAGTTCACCCAGCACGGATTCAAGACGGCCTTGCGAATCAGCGCGGAGGATCCACTGGAACCATGGCGAGAGTGCGGCATTCGCGTTCAGCCGGTCGAACAACGTGCTTTGACCGAATGGCGTCGGGCCGTTGGTGCTGACGATCCGGCGAATGCGGCCCGGATGCCGCGCGGCGAGCCCCATGCCGACCGGGCCGCCGAAGTCATGCATGACCAGAGTGATGTCGTTCAAATCCAGGGCAAGCACAAGCTTTTCAAGGTTGTCGATATGATCCTGTAGCCAGTAGGTGCGATTTTTCGGCGTCTCACTCTTGCCGAACCCCATGTGGTCCGGCGCAATCACACGATAGTCGGCGGCGAGTGCATTGATCAAATTACGAAACAGATATCCCCACGTCGGCTCGCCGTGAAGGCACAGGACGACCTCGCCATCAGAGGGTCCCTCGTCGACGTAATGCATGCGAAAGCCGGCAACTTCGCTGAAGCACGGCGAAAACGGAAACGTGCCGTCAAATGTGTCGTTGGATGGTGTCATACGGCGTTCCTTGATGAATGGACCGGCGGGCACGCCAGCCGCTCAAGGAGGTTAAACTTTGACAGCGCTGTCAGGGTCAAGCGTATTTTTCGGGGGATGTCATGCGTATCGGAGAGCTGGCTCGCCGCACCGGCGTCAGTGAGCGGATGCTGCGGTATTACGAACACGAAGGTCTGCTCAATCCAAAGAGGACCGATTCGGGCTACCGCGATTACGGTTCCGACGAAGTGGACGCCGCACAGCGCATCCGCATGCTCAGCACAGCAGGATTGAAGGTCAGCAGTATCCGGCTGTTGTTGCCTTGCGTACTCGGCGATAAACCTATGTTTCATCCATGCGCCGAAGCGCGCGCATTGCTACGCGGTGAAGTCGAAAAGCTCGACGTTCGGCTGCACGAACTCAGTGAGACGCGAGAAGTCATTGTGAGACTGCTCAATGCGATCGACACCAACGAGCCATTGCCACTCTGACTACGCCATGCGTTTGAGGATTGACGCACTGCAACTGGGCGACGCCCATCAAGTTGACGCGTTGCGATAGCGGGCGAAGCGAATGCTCCGGACCGCGCCTCAAGAAATATTCGCGCGAACGACCGCAATAAAACGTGCTTGTGGCGCTTGCAAATAAGCGTTCGATGGCAGAGAAGGGGCGGCTTCGTCCGACTGCATCCGACGGCAGTCGGCCAATTGCGGTCATCTGGTCGCTCCGGACTTAGCGACGCCTGACCGTCTGCTTTAGGCCGGTCAGCGACCATTCCATCTTCTGGTTCGGGGACCTCGCTGCACCACATCACCTAAATTTCGCCAGGCAGTTGCAGCGCCGACAATCAGAAGCAGCACCGAAACGGTCAACGCTCGTTCCACCCCGTGAATAAAGGACGCCGCCTCTGCCTGCCGAACGAAGAAACCGAATAAAGCGACGCCTATCACCCCGCCGACCTGCCGGGCGGCATTCAACAATCCCGACGCAATACCCGATTGTGCACGGCTCACAGCAGCCAGCGTCGCAGCAGTGATAGTCGGAATGGTCAGAGCGATTCCACTACCTGCGAACAGCATGGGAAGCGCAAGCAGCCAGAAGGATTGTGCTGCGATGGCCGGCAACATCGCGAGATAGCCGCTCGCGGACATCAGCAGACCGGCCGTTGCCAACGCACGCGCGCCGACCCGGCTCGCCAGTCGCCCCGCGACGATATTCACGATCACCAGGATGCCCATCATCGGCAGGAATGCCACGCCCGTCTGGACCGGCGTCATATGCCAGATCGACTGAAAGAGCAGGCTCAACGTGAAGACGATGCCGTAAAAAACCAGATTCGCAAGCATGCCGATCCGGGTCGCACAGCGGACAACGTGGTCCTGCCACAACGCAGCAGGCAGTATCGCGGCAGGATTACGCAATTCCAGCCAGACGAACGCGATACTCATTCCGACGCATAAGGCGAACGCACCCTCGACAAACGCACTGCGCCAGCCTAGCGCGCTCACTTCGGTCGATGCGAACGTGAGTGCTGCCAACGCGACAGCGCCAGTGAGTTGTCCCGGAAGATCCAAATTCCGGCCATCTTCCGCGTCCGTATCGGGCGCGAATCGCCATGTCAGCCAGATGCCTGCGATGCCCACGGGCACATTGACCAGAAAGATGCTTCGCCAGCCGATCGCCGCGATTAGCAGCCCGCCTGCCAGGGGTCCAGCGGCTAAAGCGATGCCGCCGCCGGCGCCCCACCAGCCGATCGCCCGGCCGCGCTCCGTCGCGTCCTCGAACGCCACCCGCAGAACGGCCAGTGAGTTCGGCACCAGCAGCGCGGCCCCCGCCCCCTGAACGAGACGCCAGTCGATTAACGCCTGCACAGATTTCGCCATCCCGCAGCCGATCGATGAAATCGTGAATATCGCGTAACCGGCCATGAACACACGCTTTGCCCCCCACCTGTCCCCGAGCGCTCCTGCGATGAGCAGCAAGGACGCAAAGACGAGCGCATACGCGTTGACGACCCATTGGAGGTCTGTGATATCCGCATCGAAGACCGATCTCAAAGCATCGAGCGCAACATTAACGACGCTGACATCGATAAGTACGACCACAAAGCCAAGGCATGCCGCCGTTTGAACCAGCAACGGGTGACGTCTGGACGGTGTCTGCATGGTCGATCCTTCGAGTTCAAAGGACCGAAGCGTAAAGGATCGCGTTCTGTGCGAATATTCCGCAAAACCGCATAGCGGCCTGGAGAAAATGCACAGATGTTCGACTGGGAAAACCTTCGCTATTTCGTCGCCGTAGCGCAAACCGGTAGTCTCTCCGCGGCGGCACGACGTCTGAATGTCGATCATGCGACAGTCAGCCGTCGCCTGAGCGCGCTCGAAGCCGAACTGAAGATGCGCCTGGTCGACCGGTTGCCGCGCGCGTGTCGGCCGACATCGGCAGGCAAGCTCATTCTGGAATTCGCGGAGCAAATGGAGGAGCGCGCGTTTTCGATCGAGCGCCTCGCGCTCGCGGAACAGACGTCCTTGCACGGCGTGGTTACGGTCAGCGTGCCGCCGGTCCTCGCAAACAATCTCTTCGCGAATCACTTTCATGAATTCGCGCGACTACATCCGGCAATTCGCTTGGCGATCGCCAGCCAGGCACAGCGCATTTCCCTTGGACGTCGCGAAGCGGATCTCGCCGTGCGCCTCGTTCGCCCCGAGGAACCTCAGAATGTCACGCGCAAGCTTGGGGAGATGGCTTTCGGCCTTTATGCGAGCCGCGAATATGCGCATGCGTCAACACCCGACGACTGGGCATTCATTGCTTACGAAGCACAATTCGCAGAAATGCCGCATCAGCAATGGCTCCAGTCGATCGCTCAAGGCCGCCGCATCGTCTGCGAAGTCAGCGATATCACGACGCAGCAGGTGGCGGCCCGCACGGGAGCGGGTGTTGCGGGGCTACCCGTCTTCATGGGTGACAGCGATCCTGAATTGCAACGGCTGCCGTTCGATGGGGCGTCATTCTCTCGTGAGATCTGGCTTGTGGTGCATGCCGATCTCCGACATTCGCCCGCGATTCGCGCCGTGATCGACTTTATCTCAGACGTGGCAAGCAGAACCTTCGCACAGAATTCCGCGATGTAGCGACGACTTCGACATTGGCTCGCAACGCCGGAAACACGCGGCCGGTCGTCACTTCAAAGCGGCCTTTGACGGCGCTGGTTGGTGAACGGCGGCTAGGTCGGAACCGTCCGTTCAAGTCCCGGCGGTTCGAGAGGCAGTTTGGGGTCGGCAAGCGACATCCACGGAGAGCCCTTTTGTTGGCCGACCGAAGGGCGCGGCGGCATGGCAGCAGCACGACGCACTCTGCGCCCGCCGCGCGTTCCCCCCAAGACCGCTCTGCTAATATTGTAGAAAATATGCAATATCCGCCGCCGCACCGGCGCTTGCCTGGCCGCCTTCCCCAGTCCGAACCGCAACATGAACGAGAAACGCCCTGCTCTTGTCTACGCCACGCGCGCCGAAGCCGCAGCGAACGAATTGCGCCGCCGTATCCTGACAGGGGAGTATGTCGACGGCTATCAACTCCGCCAGGATGCGCTCGCGACCGAACTCGGCATCAGCCGCATTCCGCTGCGCGAAGCGCTCGTGCAGCTCGAGAGCGAAGGGCTCGTGAAGATCCTGCCGCACAAGGGCGCGATCGTCTCGGAGCTGTCCCCGGAGGACATCACCGAACTGTTCGAACTGCGCGCGCTGCTGGAACCCGTGCTGCTGAAAAAATCGATTCCGAAGCTCACTGCCGACGATTTCGCGCGGCTCGACGCAATCCTCGCGGAATACAGCGAAGTGCTGCATGCGAGCCAGTCCGGACGCTGGGGCGAACTGAACACCGAACTGCATCAACTTCTGCTGTCGCGTGCCGACCAGCCGAAGACGACGGCGATCGTCGCGTCGCTGCTGCAACAGACCGACCGCTACACGCGCGTGCAATTGTCGCTATCCGAGGCCGCGCGCGACGTGGCCGAATCCGAACACGCCGAACTCGTCGCGTTGTGCCGCAAGGGCGATGCGCGCGCGGCGGCGTCGCTGCTCAAGCGTCACATCGAGCATGCAGGCGGCGAGTTGAATGCGTTCCTGCGCGACCGGCGGCTGGGTCGTTGAACCCGTGCGGGGCGCGATGGCCGACGTGCCGCACTAGCGTCCGGCGCTGACGCGGGGTCGCATGCGATGCGCGGCCCGCGGCCCACGGCCCACCGTCCGTCCCGGCGTCGCCGAATCCCGCTTGCACCGCTCACGTTCTCTTACCCGCCGCCGATTCCCTGCAGCACCTTGCCGGTCCCGCCGCATATCGTGCACGGCTGACCTTCGACCATACCGGTGCCGCGGCACACGCTGCACAGATCCTCGCCGACGCCCGGCGCATCGGGCGGCCCTTCGTCGCCGGGATTCAACGGCGGGTCTTGAGGGTCTTGACTCTGCCCCGCCGACGTTCTGGTCGTCTGCATCGCACACCTCCTTTCGCGTTTCCGACGTCGCGGCGAGCACGCATCGTGCGTGCCCGCTGCGACGACACGCCCGCGATGTCCGCCCCGTGAACCGGAAGCGCACATGACAGGCGCGCCGGCAGGGACGACTCGACGCCCCGCGTGACTAAGGGAGAATCGACGTCATCGCGTCGTCGTTACAACGACGGCGCCCATGTCGAGCCGAACGCGTTCGACTGGTCGATACCGGGGAAGTCGACGAACGCCTTGCTGCGGGACGCGCGTTGCGGGTCAATCGGGGCGGGGCGGGGGTTTCGTGGCGGCGCCGACCGTGAGGGCATTGTGATCAGTCATCCTATAACGAGTGGAAGGGAAGCGAAAGACGGCGCTTGGCATCGGGAAAACGACACAATCCCGCGCCGCTTCAAATACGGGCCTATTTCCGGAAAACGTTTCGCCGGCGTCCAGCTAAACAGAGAAGGCTTTTCCCATTATCCGGTCGGCAACCCGCTCCAGAGGCGCTTATAGGGGTATGCACCAAGTGAGTTAAACGATTAACCGACGTACATTCGCTCCGACACGTCATACAACGTATGACTGCGGTGCCGCAAAGGCCCACGCCCGACCTATGCGCAAGCCGCCCGAATCGCCGCCAAATAGCGAGCAACCAACAAGGAGACTGACGATGACGCACCGATTCACCCGCTCCCGTACTGCACTGGCCGTCGCGCTGATGGCCGGCTTCGCGATGTCCGCGCAGGCCCGTGTATTCCGCTCGGCGGACGTGCACGGCGACAGCTTCCCGACCAACATGGCGGTCAAGTACATGGGCGACGAGCTGTCGAAGCTCACGGGCGGCAAGGACTCGATCAAGGTGTTCGGCAACAGCGCGCTCGGCTCCGAGAAGGACACGGTCGACCAGGTGCGGATCGGCGCGATCGACATGGCGCGCGTGAACGGCGCGTCGTTCAACGAGATCGTGCCGGAGTCGCTGATCCCGTCGTTCCCGTTCCTGTTTCGCGACGTCGACCATTTCCGCAAGGCGATGTACGGCCCGGCCGGCCAGAAGATCCTCGACGCGTTTGCGGCGAAGGGGATGATCGCGCTGACGTTCTACGAGAGCGGCGCGCGCTCGATCTACGCGAAGCGTCCGGTGCGCACGCCGGCGGACATGAAAGGGCTGAAGGTGCGCGTGCAACCATCCGACCTGATGGTCGACGAGATCAGGGCGATGGGCGGCACGCCGACGCCGATGCCGTTCGCCGAGGTGTACACGGGCCTGAAGACGGGCCTGGTCGACGCGGCGGAAAACAACCTCCCGTCGTACGAGGAAACCAAGCACTTCGAGGTGGCGCAGGACTACTCGGAGACGCAGCACGCGATGACGCCGGAAGTGCTGGTGTTCTCGAAGAAGATCTGGGACACGCTGTCGCCGCAGGAGCAGGCCGCGATCAGGAAGGCCGCGGCCGATTCGGTGCCGTACTACCAGAAGCTGTGGACCGCGCGTGAGGCATCGGCGCAGCAGACGGTGACGAAGGGCGGCGCGAAGATTCTGCCGGCCGCGCAGGTCGATCGCGCGGCCTTCGTGAAGGCGATGCAGCCGCTGTGGACGAAGTACGAGAAGACGCCGCAGATGAAGCAGATCGTCGACGAGATCGAGGCAACCAAGTGACCCGTCGCACCTCCCTGAACGGCGCGGCGGCCGTGGGCGCGCCGGACGCGGCCGCCGCGGACGGTGCGGCGCCGGGCCGGCCGCGCGCGGCCGCGCCGCTGCTGCGCTGCGCGAACGACCTGCTGTTCCGCGCGCTGGCCGTGGTCGCGTCGCTGTGTCTCGCGGCGCTCACGCTGCTGGTGTTCTACGCAGTCGTGATGCGCTACGTGTTCGAGAACGCGCCCGATTTCGTCGAGCCGATCGCGCTGCTGCTGGTGATCGTGATCGCGATGTTCGGCGCGGCGATGAAGGTGCGCGACGGCGGCCACATCGGCCTCGACTCGCTCGTGCGGCGCCTGTCGCCGGGCCCGCGCACCGTGGTGATCGCGATCCAGCACCTGAGCCTGATCGCGTTCGCGATTGCGATCATGGTCGGCTGCGGCAGCATGGCCGCCGAGACGATGGGCGACCGCATCCCGATCATCGGGCTGCCCGAAGGCGTGCGCTACCTGATCACGATTCCCGCGGCGATCGCGATCGTCCTCTTCTCGCTCGAGCACCTGCTCGCGCTTCGTCGTTCTTCGTCGGGACAATAACGCCATGGAACTCGCGATCCTGTCCGTCAGTTTTCTGATTTTCCTCGTGCTCGGCGTGCCCGTCTCGTTCGCGCTCGGCATTTCCTGCGTGCTGACCTACCTGGTCGAAGGGCTGCCGATCGCGACCGCGATGCAGTCGATGATCTCGGGAATGAACGCGTTCTCGTTCCTCGCGGTGCCGTTCTTCATCTTCTCCGGCGAGCTGATGCTGCATGGCGGGATCGCGGACCGGATCCTGCGCTTCGCGCAGGCGACCGTCGGCCATTTCCGCGGCGGCCTCGGGATGGCCAACGTGGTCGCATGCACGCTGTTCGGCGGCGTGTCGGGCTCGCCGACGGCCGATACGTCGGCGATGGGCGGCGTGGTGATTCCGCTGATGAAGCGCGAAGGCTACAGCGCGGCTTACGCGGTCAACGTGACGACCCACGCGTCGCTCGCCGGCGCGCTGATGCCGACGTCGACCAACATGATCATCTACGCGTTCGCCGCGCAGGGGATCACGGGGATGCTGCACGGCCAGCAGGTGAGCGGCGTGTCGATCGGCGACCTGCTGTTCTCCGGGCTGCTGCCGGTGTTGTGGGTGATGGGCTTCGTGCTCGTCGCCGCGTACTGGCAAGCGGTGCGTCACGGCTATCCGCGCCGTGAAGACGGTTCGTCCGCGCTGCCGTCGTTCCCGGGCTGGTATGCGGTGCTGCGCAGCTTCGTCGGCGCGGTGCCGGGCCTGATGGTGATCGCGATCATCCTCGTATGCGTCGCGAAGGGCATTGCCACCGCGACCGAAGCGGCCGCGATCGCCGTCGTGTATTCGCTCGTGCTGACCGCGATCGTGTACCGCACGCTGACCGTCGCGAAGCTGCGCCGTGCGCTGTCGCATGCGGCGCGCACGACGGGTGTCGTGCTGCTGCTGATCGCCGTGTCGAACATGCTGCGCTTCCAGATGTCGTACCTGGAGATTCCGGATGCGATCGAAGGGCTGCTGAAGCAGTCGACCGCAGCTCCTTGGCTGATGCTGCTGTACATCAACATCATCCAGGTGTTCCTCGGCACGTTCGTCGACATGGCCGCGCACATCCTGATCACGACGCCGCTATTCCTGCCGATCGCGATGGCGTGCGGCGTCGGGCCGGTGCAGTTCGGGATCATGCTGCTGCTGAACTGCTCGCTCGGCCTCGTGCACCCGCCGATCGGCTCGGTGCAGTTCGTCGGCTGCGCGATCGGCAACGTGTCGATCGGCGAGACGACGAAGATGGCGTGGCCGTACTACCTCGCGATCTTCAGTGCGATCAACATCGTCACGTATATGCCGTTCTTCTCGACGTGGCTGCCGAGCCTGATCAGCGGCCACGCGGTGTTCTGACCACCTGGCCTTGCCTGTGGCGGCGCCGGACGACCTCCGGCGCCGTCATCACGTCGACGGTTTTTTCACGTATCGCGTATCACGGATAGCGTATTCCCATGAACCACAAGACAGCATGGCGCGCCGTCGCGGCCGCCGCATTCGCGCTGGCCGCATCGCTCGCGCATGCCGCGACGTATGCGTACGTATCGAACGGCGACAGCCGCGACATCTCGGTGTTCGGCGTCGACACGTCGAGCGGCGCGCTGCGCGCGATCGAAACCGTGCCGGTCGACGGCACGGTGATGCCGATGGCGTTGTCGCCCGATCATCAACGGCTGTACGCGGCGCTGCGCTCGACGCCGTATCGCGTCGTCAGCTTCGCGATCAATCCGCTCGACGGGCGGCTGATCGAGCTGGGCCGCGCGCCGCTCGCGGACAGCATGGCGTACGTGTCGACCGATGCGTCGGGCCGCTACCTGTTCTCCGCGTCGTACGGCGGCAACCTGCTCGCGGTCAACCGGATCGCCGAGAACGGCGTGGCCGGCGACGTGCAGCAGACCGTGAAGACCGGCCCGATGGCGCATGCGATCCGCCAGTCGCCGGACGGCCGCTACGCGTTCGCGTCGGTGCTCGGCGCCGATGCGTGGCTGCGCCTGCCGTTCGATGCGTCGACCGGCAAGCTGACCGACACGGCCGAGCCTGCGTACCGGCTGCCCGAGAAGTCGGGCCCGCGCCATTTCGTGTTTTCGTCGAACGGGCGGTTCGCATACCTGATCGACGAGCTCGACGGCAAGCTGCACGTGCTGGCGCTGTCGCATGGCGGCGCCGATGCGCGGCCGATTCAGACGGTGTCGATCCTGCCGCCGGACTTTCATGGCGACAAGCCGTGGGGCGCGGACCTGCACCTGACGCCGGACGGCAAATTCCTCTACGCGTCGGAGCGCACGTCGAGCACGCTTGCGGCGTACCGGGTCGATGCGGCGTCGGGCAAGCTCGCGCGGATCGGTACGTTCGCGACCGAGCGGCAGCCGCGCGGCTTCGCGATCGATCCGTCGGGCACGTACCTGCTCGCGGCCGGGCAACTGTCGCCCGCGCTCGCGGTGTACCGGATCGACCGGCACACCGGCCGCCTCGACGCGATCGGCAAGTATCCGGTCGGCAAGGGCGCGAACTGGGTCGAGATCGTCACGTACGACGGGACGAACTGATCCGCGCGACGAAGCGCGATCGACTCAAGTTGAACCAGCCGCTGTCGTTAACCGACTAGGGACAACTTCGAGAGTCGATTCACCATGCGCAATCTGAAGGTAAAAAACAGTTTGCTCGCCGTGCTGGCCACGTTTGCAGCGATGATCATCGTCGGCGGCATCGTCGGGGTCGTGGCGCTCGGCAGCGCGAACATGAACGCGAAGCGCCTGCACGCAATCGCGACGCAGACGTTGCTCGTCAACGATGCGTACAAGGACAGCACGCGTACCCGCTCGGCGCTCGTGCGCGCGTATTCGGCACTGAAGGAACACAACGACCCGGCGCAGCGCGACTCGGCATTGCAAAGCGCGCAGCGCACGTTCGATCTATCCGCGAAGGAAACCCAGGCGTTCAAGGACACCGCGCCGATCGGCAGCCTCGGTGCCGACCTGAAGCAGGCACTGGTCGAATCGTCGACACATCTCGCGGGCGTCCTCGCCCGCGCGAGCGACGCGCTGCGCAACGGCGATACCGCTGCATATGCCGAGATCAACGACAAGGAAATCACGCTTGCCGGTCAAGTGTATTCGGCGAACGTCGAGAAATTCCAGCGCACGGCCAACCAGCTCGCGGAAGACACGATCGACGACGACAACGCCGCGTACACGCGCATCGTCGCGATGGTCGGCATCGGTGTCGCGTTGGCGCTCGCGCTGATCGCCGCGACGCACTTCGCGCTGCGCGCGATCGTGTCGCGCCCGCTCGCGAACGCGGCCGCGCTGCTCGACCGGATCGCATCGAACGACCTGACCGTGAACGTGCCCGATGCCGGCCGCAACGAAATCGGCCAGTTGTTCGCGGCGATGAAGCGGATGCAGGCCGGCCTTGCGACGACCGTCACCGGCATGCGCGACAGCAGCGACGCGATCCATACCGCCGCGCGCGAGATCGCCGCGGGCAACCTCGACCTGTCGAGCCGCACCGAACAGCAGTCCGCGTCGCTCGAGGAGACGGCCGCGAGCATGGAGCAGCTGACGTCGACGGTACGCCAGAACGCGGACAACGCGCAGCAGGCGAGCACGCTTGCCGCGAGCGCGGCGGACCTCGCCCAGCACGGCGGCGAACTGGTCGGCCGCGCCGTCGACATGATGGGCGTGATCAACACGAGCTCGCAGAAGATCGCGGAGATCACCGGAATGATCGACGGCATCGCGTTCCAGACCAACATCCTCGCGCTCAACGCGGCAGTCGAATCGGCGCGCGCGGGCGAGCACGGCCGCGGCTTCGCGGTCGTCGCGGGCGAGGTGCGCACGCTGGCCCAGCGCAGCGCGGGCGCCGCGCGCGAGATCCGGCAGCTGATCGGCGCGTCGATCGACGACGTGCGCGACGGCAATGCGCTCGTGTCGCAAGCCGGGCGCGCGATGGACGAGATCGTGTCGTCGGTGCGGCGCGTGGCGACGATCATGACCGAGATCACGACGGCCACCGTCGAGCAGAGCGCCGGTATCGACCAGGTCGGCCAGGCGGTCACGCAGATGGACCAGATGACGCAGCAGAACGCGGCGCTCGTCGAACAGGCGAGTGCCGCCGCGAGCGCGCTCGAGCAGCAGGCCGGTTCGATGCAGGCCGCGATGTCGGTGTTCCGGATTGCGCGGGCGCGGTGAGTGGCTGATCCGAGCGGCCGTGTTCGGATCGCGGCGTCGCCGCTTCGCATGCGTCACAATACGCGGCTGACCACGGCGCCCGGTTGCGGGCCGCCGTCGATCTTCCATACGTCCATGAACCCGGAGGCGCGATGCCCACACTGACCATCCATCACAGCACCCTGCATTACCAGGATCACGGCACCGGCTTTCCGGTGCTGCTCGGGCACAGCTATCTGTGGGACGCGGCGATGTGGGCGCCGCAGATCGATGCGTTGTCCAGCCGCTATCGCGTGATCGTGCCGGACCTGTGGGGGCATGGCGCGTCGGGCCCGCTGCCCGACGGCACGCGCACGCTCGACGATCTCGCCGCACACGCGAGCGCGTTGCTCGATGCGCTGGATATCGAGCAATGCGCGGTCGTCGGGCTCAGCGTCGGCGGGATGTGGGGTGCGCGGCTCGCGTTGCGCGAACCGCGGCGCGTGCGCTCGCTCGTGCTGATGGATGCGTCGCTCGAGGCCGAGCCCGACGCGACGCGGCTGCGTTACTTCGCGATGCTCGATGCGATCGAGGCCGCCGGCAGCATCGTGCCACCGCTGCTCGATGCGATCGTGCCGCTGTTCTTCCGGCCGGACGTGAACCTGGCCGACCCTGTGCCGAGCGCGTTTCGCGCGGCGCTCGCGAAGCTGCCGCCCGACCGGTTGCGGGAATCGATCGCCCCGCTCGGCCGGCTGATCTTCGGGCGGGCCGATACGCTCGCCGCGCTCGCCGACCTGGACGCCGAACGCACGCTGCTGATGTGCGGCGCGGGCGACATGGCGCGGCCGCCGTCCGAGACGGTGAAGATGGCGAGCGTGATCGGCTGCCGCCACGCGCTGGTGCCGGACGCCGGCCATATCTCGAACCTGGAGAATCCCGCGTTCGTCACGCGGATGCTGCTCGACTGGTTCGACGAGCAGCAGCTCGCGGCGGGCTGATCGTCATGCGCGCGACGCCGGCGGCAGGTGCCGCGCGGCGTCGTGTCATGCGGGCTTGCGTCATGCGGCCTGCGTGATGCGCGTTACGCGCGTTCGCCGACCGGCGTGAACTTGCGGTCGCGCACGCGGCCTTCGTCTGCGCCGCGGCGAATCAGGTCCTGCGCCTCCGCACGGCTCGCGACGCACGGTGCGGAGCCGGGCAGCGGTCGCCGCGCGGTTTCGCGCAGCGCGAGCACCGACACGATGCCGATGAACGACGCACCCATCAGGTAGTAGGCCGGCATCATCAGGTCGCCGGTGCGATCGACGAGCCACGCGGTGACGAGCGGCGTCGTGCCGCCAAACAGCGACACCGACACGTTGAAGCCGATCGCGAGTGCGCCGTAGCGGATTCGCGTCGGGAACAGCGCGGGCAGCGCGGACGGCATCACGCCGGTGAAGGTCGACAGCAGCGTGCCGTAGATCAGCATCCCGCCGAACACGGGCAGCATCCCGCCCGTGCGAATCAGCAGCAGCGCCGGCACCGACAGCACGAGCAGGCCCACGCAGCCCGCCATCATCACCGGCTTGCGGCCGACGCGGTCGGACAGATGGCCCGCGTAGAGCGTCATCGGCATCATCAGCACCATCACGAGCAGCACCATGAAGAGGCCGTGCGTCTCGTTGAAGTGCAGCGTCGCCGACAGGTAGTTCGGTAGGTACGACAGCGCCATGTAATCGGTCACGTTGAAGATCAGCACGAGGCCGACGCACTGGAGCAGCGGCTTCCACTGTTCGACGAGCAGCGTGCCGAACGACTGCTTCGGGCGCGCTCGTTCGTCCGCTTCGCGTGATTCGGCTTCCTTCTTGAAGGCGGGCGTTTCCTCGAGCTTGAGCCGCACGTACAGGCCGACGAGGCCGAGCGGCCCGGCGATGAAGAACGGCACGCGCCAGCCCCACGACAACAGCGCTTCCTGCGACAGCGTGGCCGTGAGCACCGCGACGGTAGCCGCGCCGAGCGTGTAGCCAATCAGCGTGCCGAACTCGAGAAAGCTGCCCATGAAGCCGCGGCGCTTGTCGGTCGCGAACTCGGCGATGAAGGTGGCGGCGCCGCCGTATTCGCCGCCGGTCGAGAAGCCCTGCACGAGGCGGGCGACGAGCAGCAGCACGGGCGCCATGATGCCGATCGACGCGTAGCTGGGAATCAGGCCGATCGCGAAGGTGCCGACGGCCATCATGATCATCGTGGCGGCGAGCACGCGCTGGCGGCCGATGCGGTCGCCGAGCGGGCCGAACACCATGCCGCCGAGCGGGCGTACGAGGAACGCGGCCGCGAACGTGCCGAAGGTCGCGAGCAACTGCGCGGACGGGCTGCTGGACGGGAAGAACACCTTGCCGAGCGTGACGGCGATATAGCTGTAGACGCCGAAGTCGAACCATTCCATCGCGTTGCCGAACGCCATGGCCCCGACCGCGCGTTTCAGGACGGCCGGGTCGACGATCGTGATGTCGTCCAGCTTCAGGGCCTTGCGCGAAGACCGGGCTTTCGCGGGGTGCGCTTGCGATGAACTCAATGAACGCTCCTGGAAGGCGCCTTCGCGGCTGGCCGAACCGGCGCGCACGGCGGGGCGGGCGCGGAACCGTCGGGGACGAAGGCGGTTGTCTCTGGATCGCCGTGATGTCGAGGGCGCGGCGCGCGCCACGGGACACCCGGCAAGGGTGTGTTGGTGTGAAGCAGTGTAGAGAAACGGGGAAAGCGGACTATCGGTCATGCGCCCGGAAACCGGTCGTAAACGACACGGATGGCGCAGGCGGGCAACTCGTCGTGCCGGCCCCGGCAAGGGGCCGGCGGTCCCGGCTGCGCCGATGGCGGTCTATACCGGTGTCACGACGCGAGGGGCGCGGCACGTCGCGCGATCGTGCGGGCATGACGCGGCCGCTGCGGCCGATACATCGTGCACGGATTCGCACGCGCGACGGAAGCCGCGCCGAATCCGGACGCGCCGTCGCGCGCCGAAAGCGGCGCAAGATGCTTCGGACTGCGAATGCAGAAAGGCGGCGGTTCGGCGAAGGGAACCGCCGCCTGCGCGCATCAGAACAGGTGGCGAATCCCGAGGTTCGCGCCGACGGTCGTCCCGGTGACCGCGTAAAGCGCGTTGTTGATCCCGAGCCCGGTGTTCATCGCGCCGTGGTTGTTGACCATCGCGACCTGCGCGTACAGCGCGGTGGCCTTCGACAGGCTGTAGGTGGTGCCGACGGCCGCGAGCAGCGAATGATTGGCCGTGTCGTTGCGATCGCTGGTGAACCAGACGCCGCCGTTCAGGTCGACGGCCGGCGTCGCCTGGTAGTCGAGGCCGCCGCCGTACACGTTGTTGCTGAACGATCCGCCGACCTTGTAGCTCGCGAACGACGCCTTCGCGGTGAGCGGGCCGAACCGGTACGCGGCGCCGATCGTACGTCCGACGAACGCGACGGTGCTCGGCGTCGGCGTCGGGTTGGTGCCGTCGTTGCCGTCGTAGAACGCGGCGTTGATCATGAAGCCGTCATGCTCGTATTTGAGGCTCGCCGAATACTGGCGTCCGGCCTGGAAGTCGCCGGCCTTGCCGCCAAACGCGAACATCGCGCTGCCGGTGAGGCCGGCGATCGTCGGGCTCGTATACGACACGGCGTTCGGGTTGAACAGGCCCGTCACGAGCACGTTGTCGACGTAGTTGATCAGCCCGCTGCCGAAGTGCGAGAAGCTGCGCGGATCCGAATCGAAGATCGCGAGCAGGAACGGCGAATACTGCACGCCGGCCTTGATTGTGCCGAAGCCGCCGTCGAGCCCGACCCACGCCTGGCGGCCGAAGAAGTTGCCGTTCGAATGGGCGAACGCGCCGTTCGTGACGGCAAAGCCGCTTTCGAGCTGGAATTTCGCCTTGAGGCCGCCGCCGAGATCCTCGGTGCCGGTCATCCCGAAGGTCGTCGGCGTCATGCCGGTGTCGGTCATCGCGAACTGATGCCCTGCGTTCGCGCCGGTGGCGGCGTCGAGCGTCTTGCTCGTGTACAGCAATGCGGCGTCGAGGTTGCCGTACAGCGTCACGCTGCTTTGCGCGAAGGCGCCGGTACTGGCTATCGCGCCCGCCAGCGCGGCGCAACCGATCACGATTCTGCTTTTCATTGGGATGTCTCCAGTGTTGTTGTACGTCCATGCATCGAACAGGGGATGCGACGCACGCCGCGCATGGCGGGGTCCGTCGCGCAGGCCGCGCACGCAGGGTGGGGCGCGGCGGGACGCACGTGCGCGGCCGGGTGTCGGCCGCGCACGACGCGTTCATGGCCCGGATGGGCGCCGGAACGCGCGTGCGTCGAGGAAGTCGGGTGGGGCCGGCCGGTGCCGGCCTTGTGATTCAGCGCGACTGGCCGAGCTGATCGAGGATCGCCGGGTTCTCGAGCGTGGACGTGTCCTGCGTGATCGCCTCGCCCTTCGCGAGCGAGCGCAGCAGGCGCCGCATGATCTTGCCCGAGCGCGTCTTCGGCAGGTTGTCGCCGAAGCGGATGTCCTTCGGCTTCGCGATCGGCCCGATCTGCTTGCCGACCCAGTCGCGCAATGTCTTCGCGAGCGCCGCCGCTTCCTCGCCCTCCGGACGCGAACGCTTGAGCACCACGAACGCGACCACCGCCTCGCCCGTCGTGTCGTCGGGACGGCCGACCACCGCCGCCTCCGCCACCAGCTCATGCGAGACCAGCGCCGACTCGATCTCCATCGTGCCGAGCCGGTGGCCCGACACGTTCAGCACGTCGTCGATGCGCCCCATGATCGTGAAGTAGCCGGTGTCCTTGTCGCGCACGGTGCCGTCGCCGGCCAGATAGAGCGTGCCGCCGAGTTCCTCCGGGTAATAGCTTTTCTTGAACCGCTCCGGGTCGCCCCAGATCGTACGGATCATCGCCGGCCACGGCCGCTTGACGACCAGGATCCCGCCTTGCCCGTTCGGCACGTCCTGGCCGGTCTCGTCGACCACCGCGGCCATGATGCCCGGCAGCGGCAGCGTGCACGAACCCGGCACCGTCGGCGTCGCGCCCGGCAGCGGCGTGATCATGTGGCCGCCGGTTTCGGTCTGCCACCACGTGTCGACGATCGGGCAGCGTTCCTGGCCCACGTGCTTGTGGTACCACATCCACGCTTCCGGATTGATCGGCTCGCCGACGGTGCCGATGATGCGCAGGCTCGACAGGTCGTAGCTCTTCGGGTGCACCTTGTCGTCGGCTTCGGCGGCCTTGATCAGCGAACGGATCGCGGTCGGCGCGGTGTAGAACACGGTGACCTTGTGATCGCCGATCATCTTCCAGAAGCGCCCGGCGTCCGGATAGGTCGGCACGCCCTCGAACACGACCTGCGTGCCGCCGCACGCGAGCGGGCCGTACGTGATGTACGTGTGGCCCGTGACCCAGCCGATGTCGGCCGTGCACCAGAACACGTCGGTCGGTTTCCAGTCGAAGGTCCACTTCATCGTCTGCGCGGCCCACAGCAGGTAGCCGCCGGTGCTGTGCTGCACGCCCTTCGGCTTGCCGGTCGAGCCCGACGTATACAGGATGAACAGCGGATGCTCGGCGCCGACCCACTCCGGCGCGCACGTGTCGGACTCGGCGTCGGCGAGTTCGTGCATCCACAGGTCGCGCCCGGCGTGCCAGTCGAGCTTGCCGCCGGTGCGGCGATAGACGATCACGCTCTTCACCGCGTCGCAGCCGCCCATCGCGATCGCCTCGTCGGCGATGCTCTTGAGCGGCAGCGTCTTGCCGCCGCGCGCCTGTTCATCGGCGGTGATCAGCGCGACCGCGCCGACGTCGACGAGCCGCTCATTCAGCGATTTCGCGGAGAAGCCGCCGAACACGACCGAGTGGGTCGCGCCGATGCGCGCGCAGGCCTGCATCGCGACGATGCCTTCGATCGACATCGGCATGTAGATGACGACGCGGTCTCCCTTCGCGATCCCGCGTTTCTTCAGCGCATTCGCGAAGCGCGACACGCGTGCGAGGAGATCGGCGTAGGTGACGCGCGTGACGGTGCCGTCGTCGGCCTCGAAGATCACCGCGACGCGCTCGCCGTTGCCGGCTTCGACGTGACGGTCGAGGCAGTTGTACGACGCGTTGAGTTCGCCGTCGTCGAACCACTTGTAGAACGGTGCGTCGCGCTCGTCGAGCACCTTCGTGAACGGCTTGTGCCACGAGAGGCCCTCGCGGGCGAGACGCGCCCAGAAGCCCTCGTAATCGCACTCCGCTTCGGCGGCCAGCGCCTGGTAGGCCGGCATGCCGGAAATGGTCGCGTGCTCGCGCGTGTCGGCCGTCGGTTCGAAGATCCGGCGTTCCTGAAGGATCGATACGAGGGCGGTCAAGATGTTCTCCATGGAAATCGCAGGGTGTTGGCCTTGGTTGAAACGCAACTTGCATGCCAATCGCTCGGATATTCGGCCGGAACGGCTTGTGTGCGCGTTGCCATGCTGTTTCCGCCGTTCGATCTGCACTGCAAAGCAGTTGGAACGAGGACGTTCGGTGTACCAGTGGGCCTTCCGCTTGCGTCGAAATGCAGCAGACGTGTTGCAGGCTTCAACACGGCGTGCGATGAGCGCCGCGCGCGGCGCCGCTCGCGTGCTACGCGATGAACGACCGGAGCAGGCCGAGCGTGTCGGACGCGCGAAGACGGGCGAGCGCCGACGCCTCGATCTGCCGCACGCGTTCGGCGGACAGGTTCAGTTGGCGGCCGATGTCGCGCAGCGAGCAGCCTTCGTCCGTGTGCAGCCCATAGCGCAGCTTGAGGACCATCGCCTCGCGCGGCGGCAGCCGGTCGATCACGGCAGTGATCGTGCGGCGCAATTGCGCGGCGCCGGCCGCGTCTTCGGGAGAGGGCGTCGTCGTGTCCGGCGCGACGTCGGCGAACGTCATGTCGCCTTCCGGCGAGACCGACACGTCGGCCGAGACCGGCTCCTTCACGATGGCCATCAGGTCGCGCACCTTGTCGACCGGCTCGCCCATGTGGACGGCCAGTTCGGCCGGCGTCGCGGCCGTGCCCGCCCGCTGGCGATGCTCGCGCGCTAGCCGCGTCAGCTTGTTCAGCGCGTCGACCGTATGCGTCGGCACGCGGATCGTGCGGCCGAGGTCGGCAAGCGCATGCGTGATCGCCTGCCGGATCCACCAGGTCGCGTAAGTCGAGAACCGGAAACCGCGCCGGTAGTCGTAGCGCTCGATCGCCTTCAACAGCCCGATGTTGCCTTCCTGGATCAGGTCCGCGAATGGCAGGCCGCGATCCGGATAGCGCTTCGCGATCGACACGACGAGCCGCAGGTTCGCATCGAACAATCCCGTCCTCGCCGGCTGCACCGCGCGTTCGATCGCGCCGAGCCGTGCATCGAGCGACGCGGTCGTGCCGGGCGGCAGTTCCGATGCGGGCGCCGCCCGCATGATCGCATCGCGTGCATCGACGAACTCGGCCGCCCGTCTCGTCAGCGTCGCCGCGCAGGCCGGGTGCGCGGCGACGCATGACGCGAGCCAGCCGGCGTGATCGTCGTCAGCCGCCTGCGCGAACGACGGCTGGACACCCACGTCGGCCAGCATCCGCTCGAGCCGGCCCCGCAACGCGCGGTGCCGGCGTGCGCGGGCGCGCAACGGCTCGCTCATTCGCTCAATCGCGCGCGCGGACAAGCCCAATGTGCGGAGCAGTGCCGTGGCGTCACGTACGTGCGCGCGATACGCGGCGCAAGCGCTGCCGCCAGACGCCAGCGCCGCGCGCATGCCGTGCGCGAGTTCATCGATGCATGCGAGCCGCGCCACCACGGCGTTGCGCCAGGCGGAATCCTCGGTCTGCGTATTGGTCTGCGTGTCGTCGTCGCGCGCGGGTTCGCCGGCGGCGGTGGCCGACGCGCCCGCGTCGGGGTGATCGGCCGTGGTGTTATCGCGCCGGCCGTCGTCGAGAAAGATCACATGGGTCGACGCGGCGGTCCGGCATTGCGCGATCTCGACGCGAATCGACACGAGCGCGTCGAGCGCATCGGGGTCGCCGCACAGCACCGCGGCGGATGCGGCGCGGCCGCGCTCGATCCGCTGCGCGTACGCGAACTCCTCGTCGCGCGTAAGGAGCGGCGTCGTGCCCATCTCGCGCAGGTACAGCCGGACCGGATCGGTCGTGCGCGGCGCGAGCAGGTCGGCCGCGGCGAGCGTGCCGGCGCCGTCGGCCCATGCGCGCGCGGGCGGCACGGGCCGGAAGTAGCGCTCGAGCGTCCAGCCGCTCGCGGTATCGGCGCTGTCGCACACCGCGATGCCGAGTTCGTCGAGCACCGCCGCCACCGCATCGACGCCGCTGTCATTCGCATCATCGTCGGGCAGTGCGTCGATGATGTCGCCGCGCGTGACGAAGCCGCGCGACAGGCCAGCCGCGATCAGCGCATGGAGATGCGCGACGGCGTGCGGCGCTGCACCGTCGTCGCGGCCGGCCGTGGGCACCGCCGCGTGCCGCGCCGGCATCCCGTCGCGCGATGCGTCACGCGCGCTTCGCATACACGTTGCACCAGCCGTCAGCCGCGACCGACTTGCCGCCGAACATCGGGCACGTGCCGCTCGCATCGGCCGCTTCGCCCTTGTAGAAGCGGCAGTTCGAGCAGCGCTGGCCGGCCTGGTATTTCGGGAACTGCGCGGCGTCGACGCTGGACGCATGCGCGCGATAGCCGAGCGTCTTCGCGGCGGCGTCGTTCTCGTCGACGAGCGGCGCCGCCGCATAGGCGGTGCGCCCGGCGGCGAGCGCGGCACACAGGCCGATGGTGTTGACGATGAAGGTTCTGCGGGAGGTCGAGTGCGTCACGGTCGTTTCCTGGTCGAGATGAAATCGTGGGGAAGGGCGCGGCCCGCATCGCGTGGCGAAGCCGCTTGCCCGGTGTTACTGGCTCGCGTTCGCGTCCTTGTGTGCGGCGGGACCGGCGATGAGCGGCGCGGTCGACGCGCGTGCGGCATCGGCCGTCAGCTTGTTCTTGCCGCCGATATAGCCGTTCGACGCGAGCAGGAAGGCCATCAGGTCCGCGTATTCGTCGTCCTTGAGCTTGCCGGGCTGGTCGGCCGGCATGTTGGTCGCCATGTAGCCGAACACGCCGCCGATCGTCAGGTGCGAATGCGACAGCGGTGCGAACGACGTGCCGCTCAACGCGGGCGCGGTGTTGCCTTCGAGGTCGGCGCCGTGGCACTTCGCACACGCATTGCCGTAGAGTTCCTTGCCGTGCGCGGCCTGTGCGGCATCGAACGCGGGTGCGGCGTCGCCGGTGCCTGCCGCGACGCGGATGAAGCCGCCGCCGGCAGTCGCGTTGCGCGCCCGCACGAGGCCGCCCGGGTGACGGCCGCCGGCGGCCGTCGCGCCATCGAGGAAGCGCGTCGGCGTGCGCGACTCGTGCGCTTCGAGCGCGCTGCCGGGCAGCGCCCACTTGCGGGTCAGCGCGGCGAGCCGGCCGTTGTTCTTCATTTGCGTGAGGGCCGCGTCGATACGCTGCTGCAGCGCGGCCGAGCGCGGTGCGAACGCGAACGTGAGCTGCCACTCGGCATACGGCGACGACGTCGCGCCGATATGGAACGCCTGCTTCGGATGCGCGGCCTGATACGCGACGACCGCCGGATACCAGACGATCGCGCGATGCGCGCGGCCGCGGGCGACCGCGTCGACGGTTTGCTCGGAGGTGTTCTCGAGATCGAAACGCGCGTCCTTCTGCTGGACCGCGATCAATTGCGCGGGGCTCGCGTAGGTGGCCGCGACGATTTCGCGGCCGGCCGTCGGCGTGCCGGCGTCGCGGCGCGTGACGCTCACGTAGCCCGAGCGCAGGTAACCCTGCGAGAACAGCAGCTTCGTATCGGATGCGTCGGCGATCGCCGAACGCGGGAAGCCGGCGAGCACGTCGCATTCGCGTTCGAGAATGCCGGCGAGCTCGTGCGCGGACACGCCGTCGTCGTCGCCGCCGCCCGCGTCGTGCGCGGAGAAGGTGGCGGCGATGCCGGCCGTGCGGAACACGTCGCGGGCGACGGCCTTGTCGAGCGCGGCGGTCGGCGTGCCGGGCAGCGAGCAGACGCGCACCGGCGTCGCGGCCGTGGACGGCACCGGGAGCAGCACCGTGCCTGCCGCGAGCGCACTGGCCACGGCGAGGCGGGAAAGTGGAAGGTTCATGATCGTCGCTCGGTTGGAAACGGGGGAGACACCCGCGCCGTCGGCGCGGGCGCAATACGGTTGGCCGGGTGGAGATCAGCCGCGGTCGAGGGCGAATACGTACAGCGTGCCGCCGCGCGGCACGTCGTCCGCCGCCTTGGCCATCGGGCCGCCCCAGATCGGGTTCGCGCCGCCGTAGCCGGCCAGTACTGCTACGTACTCCTTGCCGTCGACTTCAAACACCGACGGCTGCGCGATGATCCCGCTCGCGAGCTTCGGGCTTTCCCACAGCACCTTGCCGGTCGACACGTCGAATGCGTACAGGTGGCCGTCGAGCGAGCCGCTGAACGCGAGGCCGCTGGCGGTCGTCGCGACGCCGCCGTTCCACGGCAGCTTGCTCCAGTGGCTCCATACCTTCTTGCCGGTGTTCACGTCGATCGCCTGGAGTTCGCCGTAGCCTTCGCTGCCCGGCTCGGGCTTGATCTCGAAGCCTTCGCCGAGATACGGCAGCCCTTCCATGTAGTTGACCGACTTGCCCGACAGGCTCATGCACGCATGCAGCGCCGGCACGATCGCGAGATGGCGTTGCGGGTCGTACGACACCGACCACCAGTTCTTGCCGCCGAGGAAGCTCGGGCACGTGTCGATCGTCGTGCCGACCTTCGGATACTTCGCGGGATCCTGGATCGGCGCGCCGTCTTCCGTGTAGCCGGTGACCGACGTCGCCTTCACGAACGGTTCCGCATAGATCAGCTTGCCGGTGTCGCGATCGATCGCGTGGAAATATCCGTTGCGGTCCGCGTGGATGATCGCGTCGTGTTCCTTGCCCTTGTACTTGATCGTCGCGAGCACCGGCGTGTTGACGCCGTCGTAGTCCCAGGTGTCGTGCTTCGTGTACTGGTAATGCCACTTGAGGTCGCCGTTCTTCGGGTCCAGCGCGAGCAGCGAATCGGAGTACAGGTTGTCCCCCGGGCGCAGGTCCGCGAGCCACGGCCCCGGGTTGCCGACGCCCCAGTACAGCGTGCGCGTCGCCGCGTCGTAGGTGCCGGTCAGCCAGGCCGGTGCGCCGCCGTGCGCCTGCATGCCGTCGGGCCAGGTATCGGCGTGCTTCTCGCCCTGGCCGGGGATCGTGAAGCGCTTCCACAGCAGTGTGCCGTCGTTCGGGCTCAGCGCGGCGATGAAGCCGCGCGCGCCGTACTCGCCGCCCGCGCTGCCGACCACGATCGCGCCGTCGATCGCAAGCGGCGCGAGTGAGAACGCGTAGCCGAGCCCCGGCTCGAACATCTGCTTCTTCCACACGAGCGCGCCGGTCTGCGCGTCGAGCGCGGCCACTTCGCCGCTCAGCATCGCGACGTAGACGTTCTTTCCGTACAGCGCGACGCCGCGGTTCACGACGTCGCAGCAGGCCGTCTTGAACGATACCGCGCCGAGCTTCGGTTCGTATTTCCACAGCTGCGCGCCGGTGGCCGCATCGAACGCGTACACGTTGTCCTTCGGCGTGGTCACGAACAGGTAGCGGCCGTTGACGATCGGCGTGGCTTCGAAACCCTGCTTCAACTCGGCCGGAAACTTGTAGCTCCACGCCTGCGTGAGCTGCTTCACGTTCGACGGGTCGATCTGCTTGAGCGGCGAATGCGACTGGCCGTTGTACGTGCGGTAGTAGGTGAGCCAGCCCGGATCGCGTTGCGCGTCCGTGAGGCGCTGGTACGTGACGGCCGGATAGTCCGCGGCGGCGTCCACGAGGCCGGGATTCAAGACGATGGCGACGGCTGCCGCGATTCCGATCGTTGCCAGTCGGCTCGTCGAAGCCGAGAGTTTTTTCATGGTTGTCTCCTGAGTCATTGTGGTCGCACCGCGGCCAACACATGGCCGGGCCGGCAGGGGGGGGGATCCGGGTCCAGTGCGCAGCCAGTCACGCAAGTCGCATGCCACTGCGGCGGGCGGCTTGCCGCGCAAGGCGTAGCGGCCGATTGGGCGCGTGGCGGCGACGCGTGCGACGCAGCGCGGGTGATCCGCGGGTGTTGCGTTCGGGGACAGCCGCGGGCGGAGTGTTGCGAAACATGACAGTGCGTCGATGGCGGTGCGCGGCGCGTCGCGCATGACGGAGCGTGTTCGTTCGGGGCCGTCTTTGGAGGCATGCACGCGCGGCGCAAGACGGGGAATCGTCGTCGACGGGGCGAACCGATCGCTCTCGGTGTCGGCCCGCGATGGGGGCGCACGCAACCGGCAGCCGCGGGCCGCGCATGCGGTGGCGTGCGTGACGGCCGGTGCTGCCGCGCCACTGATCCAGATCGACACAGATGCGACAGCGGTGACACGAACTGCAAGAGGCGCGCGATGCTGCGTGGCAGCGGCCACATGCGGCCCGCCGGGCAGTGCGACCGGCCGCAAGCTTCTTGCCGCTGTCGAACTCAACGACGATCGCGTGCGATGACACAGCGCGATGACCGTTCCGGTTGCATCCACAGCTCCGGCCGATCAAAGCAGCGTTGATTGCCGTCCATGCATCGTTACGGATAACGACATAAATAAATGGCGGAAGGAGACATGGAGATGAAGGAAACCGAAGCGTCGAAGCGCCGCTTCGTCGCCCGGCGCGCGGGCGGCATGCTCGGCGGCTGGGTCGGCGCGCGCTATGCGTGGGACTGAGCGGGCGATCCGGCCTGCGGTGGTGCGTCCGCGGTGGCGGTCAGCATCGCGCGCACCGCGCGCGCGACGCCACGCGCGAGCGCATCGTCGCTCGTGAGATGCCCGGCCCGCACGCGTTCGACGATGGCGGCCGGCACCGCGCGCGCGAGACGGTCGACGTTGTCGACCGGGCATACGCGGTCGCGCGTGCCATGCACGGCATGCAACGGCACGCCGGCCTGTGCGGCCTGTCGCGCCAGCGCGAGCAGTTGACGCTCGCCGAGCCAGCACGCACGTTGCAGGTAATGCGCCTGGATCCGGTATTTGTCGATCAGCCGGTCGACGGTGCGCTGGGTCGGGCGCGCACCGCGTGCCGGCCGCCCGGTCAGGATTGCGTCTTCGTACGCGCTCCACGCGAGCGCGAGCGCGCGTTGCCGCGCCGCGCCGGCGCCCGGCTGCAGACGCCGCGCGCAGCAGCCGATCAGGCGATCGGCACGCGTGGTGCCGGCGGCGGCGGCCAGGCGCTGCCATGCCCGCGGTGCCCGCGCACGCGCGCCGACGAACAGCCCGCGCACTTCGCGCGTCGACGTGAGGAACAACCCGCGCAGCACGACGCCGGTCACGCGCGACGGATGCCGTCCCGCGTACGCGAGCGCGAGCGCCGCGCCCCACGATCCGCCGACGACGCTCCAGCGTACGATGCCGAGCTGCGCGCGCAGCGCGTCGAGGTCGCCGATCAGCCGCATCGTATCGTTGTGACGCAGGCCGCCGCGCGGCGTCGACGCCCCCGCGCCGCGCTGGTCGACCAGCACGACGCGCGCCTGCGTCAGATCGAACATAGGCAGCACGGCCGCGGGTCGGCTGCCGCTGCCGGGGCCGCCGTGCAGCACGACGACGGGCTGGCCGAGCGGATTGCCGGCTTCGGTCCATGCGATCCGGCATGCGTCGCGGGACAGGGCGGGCGGGGAGGTGGAAGGAGCGCGGCGCGGTCGGTGCGTCATGTCGTCGAGACGTCGGAGTCAGGGTAATGGCCGATGCGGCAGGGGAGTCCAAACCGGCCGGGGTTTGACCGACGTCAAAGCCAGAATCGCGCCAGCGACGACGATCGGAATCGACCGGTAACGGCGACGGGTGAATTCGCAATGGATCTCGCGTCGGCAGTCGTCGCGCCGCTTGCGTCGCGAGCGCCGGGCGCTTGCTTGCATCTAGCTTTCATTCGGCATCGACGCAGCGATACACGACGCTCGGCCGGAGCATCGTAGGCAGCGTGGCCCGAAGTTTGCTTGATTCAGGACAAACAGTCCGGCACCGACCGGAAGGATCCCCGGAGGAGACAATGCGCGATGACGTTCATCCGACGGCCAACGCACGGGCCACGCATGCGCCCGGCTGGCCGACGCCGACGATCCAGAAGTCCCATGAGCGGTCCGAGACGTTCGGCCTGCAGGCGACGGCACGTCCCGACTACGACCTGCTGTCCGGCGCCGCGCTGGCGCTCAAGCGCGAGCAGAACCGCGTGCTGTGCGTGCATGCGATGCCCGTGATGGAGACGCTGCACGAGCAGATCGTCAATACGCAAAGCATGATCGTGCTGACCGATGCGCAAGGGTTGATCCTGCATTCGATCGGCGACGACGATTTCCTGCGGCGTGCGGAACGCGTCGCGCTGCGCCCCGGCGCGAACTGGGCGGAGAACCGGCAGGGCACCAACGCGATCGGCACCGCGCTCGCGGAGCTGTGCCCGATGGTCGTGCACGGCGACCAGCACTTCCTGGCCGCGAATCATTTCCTGACCTGCTCGAGCGTACCGATCCTCGATCCGTACGGCGACGCGATCGGCGTGCTCGACGTGACGGGCGACCACCGCAGCTATCACCAGCACACGATGGCGCTCGCGAAGATGTCGGTGCAGATGATCGAGAACCACCTGTTCACGACGACCTTCCAGGAGACGCTGCAGGTGTCGTTCCACGGCCGCCCCGAATTCCTCGGCACCTTGATGGAAGGGATCGTCGCGTTCACCGCGGACGGCCGTTTCCTGTCGGCCAACCGCAGCGCGCAGTTCCAGCTCGGGATGCCGCTCGCCGCGCTGCGCGCGCATACGCTCGCGTCGCTGTTCGACGTGACGAGCGCGCAGCTGATCGACCGGATGCGCGCAAGCACCGAGCCGCACGTGTCGCTGAACCTCGGCAACGGCGCGGTGGTCTGCGCGCGCGTGCAGTTCCGGCGCGCGATGCGGGCCGAGGGCAGCCGGCCCGCCGAAGTGCACGACGGCGCCACGCCGGCCGCGCGGCCGCCGGCTGCGCAAGGCGCGGCGAACCTGTCGCGGCTCAGCTATCTCGACACCGGCGATCCGCAGGTGGCGGCGGTGATCGCGAAAGTCCGCAAGGTGATCGGCAAGGACATTCCGGTGCTGATCACCGGCGAGACCGGCACCGGCAAGGAACTGCTCGCGCAGGCGATCCACAACGACTCGCCGCGCCGCGACGGGCCGTTCGTCGCCGTCAACTGCGCATCGATTCCGGAGACGCTGATCGAATCCGAGCTGTTCGGCTACGAGGAGGGGGCGTTCACCGGCGCACGCCGCAAGGGCGCGACCGGCAAGCTGCTGCAGGCGAACGGCGGCACGCTGTTTCTCGACGAAATCGGCGACATGCCGTATCCGCTGCAGGTGCGGCTGCTGCGCGTGCTGCAGGAGCGCATCGTCAACCCGCTCGGCTCGACGAAGGCGATCGGCGTCGACATCGCGATCATCTGCGCGACGCACCGCGACCTGCGCGACATGATTGCGCAGAACCGCTTTCGCGAGGATCTGTATTACCGGCTCAACGGCCTCGTCGTGCGCCTGCCGCCGCTGCGCGACCGCACGGATCTCGCGGTGGTCGTCCAGAAGATGCTGCAACGGGAAACGCTGTCGGGGCCCGGGCGCCGGCCGTTGAGCGTCGCGCCCGACGTGATGGCGCTGTTCGAGCGTTGCGCATGGCCGGGCAACTTCCGGCAGCTCGCGAACCTGCTGCGTACGGCGGCCGCGATGGTCGACGACGACTGCGAGATCCGCTGCGAGCATTTGCCGGACGATTTCTTCGACGACGTGCGGCCCGACGACGGGCCGTCGGCACCGGGCGCCTGCGCGCCGCCGCAGGCTGCGCCTGCGCCCGCGTTCGCAGCCTGCGATGCGCGCTTGCAGGACGTGGCTGCGTCCGCGATTGCGGCCGCGCTCGCGCGCCATGGCGGCAACGTGTCGGCCGCCGCACGCGCGCTCGGCGTGTCGCGCAACACGATCTACCGCAAGATGCCGGCCGTCGGGCCCGATGCGCTGGAGCCCGACGAGCGCTGACGGCGGCGCGACTGTCACACGGGTGTGTCAGGTTGCAACACCCGGTGTTCAAGGATTCAACACCTGCTCAACCGGACACGCATGCCGCAAACCTTATGTGAAAGGTTTATGAAATAAAAGTGCATGCAAATGGAAAGAATGTCGGTGTCGTGACCACCCGGCGGCTGCCGCACGTCCTCGCGCACCGCGGCGCGACGCAAATCCGGCCCCGGCACGCTCCTTGCTAAATAGGTATCGGCCGCTCGATCGATGCGGTTGTAATCGACTCACCCACTCAACAAGGAGACACATCATGCAATGGACCACCCCGGCTTATACCGACCTGCGCTTCGGCTTCGAAATCACGATGTACATCGCCAACCGCTGATCGACGCGCGCAGTGCCGCCCACACCGACGGACACGATGCGGGCGGCACCGGGAGCAAACGCAGATGAAGATCAAGATACTCGGCTCGGGCGCCGGCGGCGGATTGCCGCAATGGAACTGCAACTGCGGCAACTGCCGTCGCGCGCGGGCCGGCACCGACGGCATCGTGCCGCGCACGCAATCGTCGATCGCGGTCAGCGGCGACGGCGTCGACTGGGTGCTGGTGAACGCGTCGCCGGACATCCTCGCGCAGCTACGCGCCGATCCCGACCTGCAGCCGGCCCGCGCGATCCGCGACAGTGCGATCGTCGCCGTCGTGCTGTGCGACGCGCAGATCGATCACGTGACGGGCTTGCTGATGCTGCGCGAACGCACGTCGCCGTTGCCGCTATACGCAAGCGCCCCCGTGCTCGACGATTTGTCGACGGGGCTGCCGCTCGTGCCGCTGCTCGGCCACTACTGCGGCGTCGACGTCCACCCGATCGCGCCGGGCGAACCGTTCGCGATTCCCGGCGCCGGCGGCATCCGCTTCACCGCCGTGCCCGTCGCCAGCAAGCCGCCGCCTTATTCGCCGCGGCGCGCGGCGGCCGTTCCCGGCGATAACATCGCACTCCTGATCGAAGATGCGGCCACGGGCCGCCAGGCATTCTACGCACCGGGGCTCGCCGACGTCGACGACGACGTGCGCGCCGCGATGCGCGACGCCGATCTCGTGCTGGTGGACGGCACGTTCTGGACCGGCACGGAAATGATCGACCTCGGCCTGTCGTCGAAGCACGCGGCCGAGATGGGGCATCTCGCGCAGTGCGGCGACGCGGCGCAGCCGGGGATGATCGATCGGCTGCGGCCATTGCCCGCGCATACGCGCAAGGTCCTCACGCACATCAACAACACGAATCCGATTCTCGACCCCGGTTCCGCGCAGCGTGCGCAGTTGCGCGAGCACGGGATCGAGGTCGCCCACGACGGCATGCAATTCGAGGTCTGACCTTGACGTCCTCACCCGCCTAAAGGCAGGTGATTCCCACACCTGGCGATGCACGTCCGCATCGGAGAATGTTCAGCG
>NZ_JAWRYD010000455.1:0-251 GCF_046534765.1 Burkholderia sp. SIMBA_062 | reverse complement strand
ATGACGAAGGCCGGGACTGTGACCAGGGTGTGCCTGGTGAGGTGTTGCTGCGCTCCGATACCCAACTGACCTGCTACTGGAACAATTCGGTAGCCACCATGGAAGCCCTGCGCGACGGCTGGTACCACACCGGTGACATGGGCTACCAGGATGCCGATGGCTACCTTTTCCTGGTCGATCGCAAGAAAGACATGATCATTTCCGGCGGTGAAAACATCTACAGCCGGGAAGTTGAAGTCGCGCTTGAGTTG
>NZ_JAWRYD010000454.1:0-251 GCF_046534765.1 Burkholderia sp. SIMBA_062 | reverse complement strand
ATATTCAACGGGAAACGTCTTGCTCTAGGCCGCGATTAAATTCCAACATGGATGCTGATTTATATGGGTATAAATGGGCTCGCGATAATGTCGGGCAATCAGGTGCGACAATCTATCGATTGTATGGGAAGCCCGATGCGCCAGAGTTGTTTCTGAAACATGGCAAAGGTAGCGTTGCCAATGATGTTACAGATGAGATGGTCAGACTAAACTGGCTGACGGAATTTATGCCTCTTCCGACCATCAAGCAT
>NZ_JAWRYD010000453.1:0-252 GCF_046534765.1 Burkholderia sp. SIMBA_062 | reverse complement strand
CGTAGCGAAACGGAATCGCGCGCATCGGCATGAGCGTGGCGAAGGTCACCGCGCCTGCGAAAAAGCGCTGCGAAAGGCCGCCGCCGTCGAGCTGGCCGAGCCAGTTTTCGGCGACGATGGCGAGCGGCAGCGCGTCCGTGAGTTCGGCTTCGCTGCACGCGTCGCGCCACGTTTCGAGCGCGCTGTCGAGGCGTTCGAGCGTGTACGCGTCCTCGCCTTCGTCGGTGGCGAAGAAGGTGGCCTTCAACGCGC
>NZ_JAWRYD010000452.1:0-252 GCF_046534765.1 Burkholderia sp. SIMBA_062 | reverse complement strand
CTCGGTGGCCTCGCTCTCGACGTCCACGTCGACCGGTCTGTCGTCGGCCACGAGCTCGATCAGTTCGCTGTCCACGTCGACCTCAACCGGTATCAGCTCGTTGTCCACGGGTCTCAGTTCGACCGATAGCTCGGTCGCGTCGCTCTCGACCTCGACGTCGACGGGGTTGTCGTCGGCGACGAGCTCGATCACATCGCTGTCCCCCTCGACTTCGACCGGCATCAGCTCGCTGTCCACCGGTTTGAGCACGAC
>NZ_JAWRYD010000451.1:0-252 GCF_046534765.1 Burkholderia sp. SIMBA_062 | reverse complement strand
AGATCGCGCCTTGCCGCCACGCTGCGGTGGCCGAATGCAGCGGATTGGGCGCATGCAAGAACGCACGCGGCAAGCCGAATGCACCGAGTAATGCGCGCAAACGTGTTGTCTGCCCGGCGTCGTCGGGCTGTATGGCGAGCATGTTCGCGCCGTCGTAGAGCAGCGAACTGCCACCTGAGTGAAAGTCGATCAGATATTGAGCACGCGCCAACAGCGTGTGCTCGATATAGTCGGCAATGATGGCCGTCGGTG
>NZ_JAWRYD010000450.1:0-252 GCF_046534765.1 Burkholderia sp. SIMBA_062 | reverse complement strand
CGCGTCTGGCAGGCGGTCGCCGGGAACAGCGCGTAGCCGCTATCCAACGCTGCCACGCTATCCGCTGCTTCCGTCGGCGCGATCTTCAACGCTATCCCGTTCATCGCTCACATGCCTCCTGCGTTGCGACGCTTGAAGTTGAGGATCGAGGGTCGCGCGACCGCGGCTACTTCGGCCACGGCTTCGACTTGCGCGCCATCGAGACTCGCCGCGAGTTGCGCGATCGAGACGTTCTTCATCAGTTGACGCGCA
>NZ_JAWRYD010000449.1:0-252 GCF_046534765.1 Burkholderia sp. SIMBA_062 | reverse complement strand
CATACCTTCTATCCGGTTCTTAGCCGCATAGTATGGGTAAACGGGTCGATCTTGTCGAAGGGGCTTGGGTTGTTCAACTTTAACAGGTGAATAAGTAGTACATGCATTGAGTACAAGAACAGCCAGAATCATCATAAACCCATACATAACAATATCCTTTTGTTGATAAACATTATCATTATACTTAAACATCAACGGAAGGACATTTGCTGAAATCATCGAATATCGCGTTATAATCCAAAAAAACAGTGG
>NZ_JAWRYD010000448.1:0-252 GCF_046534765.1 Burkholderia sp. SIMBA_062 | reverse complement strand
AGCTTCACTACGAAACAAGTGCCCAAGATCGCTTGGGCATCGTCGATTGGACCGAAGCCTGTTGCAATCGGCAACGCCTGCACACATCAATCGACTTCCATACGCCTGTCGACTGCGAGGCCGGATTGATCGCCGCATGACTTGCTGTACGTGGAAACGAGACAGGGTCACTCGATCAATGTCCGGCTTCGCGTATATGCAACATGTTAGTCAGCTTCACGACGCCCGGAACGGATTGGGCGACCTCGCCAG
>NZ_JAWRYD010000447.1:0-253 GCF_046534765.1 Burkholderia sp. SIMBA_062 | reverse complement strand
CTACTATTTTAGTGACTGGTGGCACTGGTTCATTTGGGCATATGTTCGTGGCTATGGTGCTCGAAAAGTACAACCCCAAAAAAGTGATCATTTACTCGCGCGACGAGATGAAGCGGTGGGAGATGGCCAAGAAGTTCGCTGGCGATTCCCGCGTACGATTCTTCATTGGTGATGTGCGTGATCGGGATCGCATCTATCGGGCGCTGGATGGTGTCGATTATGTGGTGCATGCGGCGGCCACCAAGATCGTACC
>NZ_JAWRYD010000446.1:0-253 GCF_046534765.1 Burkholderia sp. SIMBA_062 | reverse complement strand
CAAAAACCTTACAGAATACTGACTACTTTTAAAAGTATCATATTTAAAAAGAAAATACACAACGATATAAAAAAATGTAAGTAGCACTCCACCTATGATAGCCATTACATCTAAATGCACAGGAACATTTTCATTTAAAATGATAGCAACTGCCAAACCTAGCGTTGTAGTTACTGCGATACCTATTATAAAAGCAGTAAAATTGAATCTTCCTCTAGAATCATTTTCTCGCCCAACTACTTCAAGGAAATGG
>NZ_JAWRYD010000126.1:0-418 GCF_046534765.1 Burkholderia sp. SIMBA_062 | reverse complement strand
GTCCTTCCTCGACATGCTTTTGAACGAAACCAACCACGTCGCTGCGCCGGTTATCGGCGACCAGCCGGGTCTTGATCGGCGTCCGCCCAGGCGGCAGCTCGTCGAGGACCGTTACGTCGAGGTCGGCGTAATAGCTCATGGCCAGCGTGCGGGGAATCGGCGTCGCCGACATCATCAGCTGGTGCGGGTTGTTGCCCTTCTTGCGCAGGGCCAGGCGTTGCTGCACGCCAAAACGGTGCTGTTCATCGATGATCGCCAGGGCCAGGTGCTTGAACTTCACCTCTTCCTGAAACAGCGCGTGGGTGCCGACCACCATCGGTGCGCCGTTGGCGATCTGTTCCAGGGAAGCTGCCCGGGCCTTGCCCTTGAGCTTGCCGGCCAGCCAGGCCACTTCGATGCCCAGTGGTTCGAGCCAGCG
>NZ_JAWRYD010000445.1:0-253 GCF_046534765.1 Burkholderia sp. SIMBA_062 | reverse complement strand
CGCTATGGCGAAATACGGGGTATCACTCAACGGTACTTCGAGGGAGAAGATAAATGGCAAATCAGTGGGAAATCCTGGCATTGGCAACCCGCTCTTCCTTTTGAAACCTACGAACACCGAGAAAAGAAATGATGCCCGGAGGACGAAAAGCAGAGGGCTGGGCATTGCGGTTGTGGGGAGGGCTGGATGCCCTTTATCTATTGCTCTACCTCGAAGGTAGTATTCGGCGTGGGCATTTTCCCGTGGTTACAGA
>NZ_JAWRYD010000125.1:0-418 GCF_046534765.1 Burkholderia sp. SIMBA_062 | reverse complement strand
CAGATAATGGTCAACATAGATAAAAGCCAGATTTTTATTTGGGGATATAAAGCACCCGATTTCATATTCGATTTTGTACAACAGAACGATATAAAAACATATTTTGTTGAAGATGGTTTTATTCGTTCGGTTGGTTTGGGTGCGACTAAAGAACCTCCGTTATCTTTATGTTTAGATAGCATTGGTCCGTATTTTGATTCAACCAAGCCAACAGATTTAGAGACGCTACTAAATTCTTATGAATGTGATAGTGCTTTGCTATCGAGAGCGAAAGGTCTAATAGATACTATTAAGTCGGAAGGAATTAGTAAGTATAACCATTCAAAAAAGGTGGAAGTTCAAAATATTTATGGTGAGAAAAGAGGCAAACGAGTATTAGTAATTGGACAAGTAGAAGATGATGCGTCAATAAAATATG
>NZ_JAWRYD010000444.1:0-253 GCF_046534765.1 Burkholderia sp. SIMBA_062 | reverse complement strand
GATCGGGATTATCATTTAGCGTTTGCATGGTCTGCCTCAGTTCGCCCCCGCCACACACTTCTGGCGTTGATGCCCCAGACCCGAAATTTCACCCACCATAACGTCACCTTCAGTGAGATAACGATTGTAATGGGTGCCATTACCGGCAGGAGAACCCGTACAGATGATGTCGCCGGGTAAGAGTTTTGCATACTTGGAGATGTATGCAATTTGCTTTTCAATATTAAAAAGCATATCTGCGCTCGTCTCGTCC
>NZ_JAWRYD010000443.1:0-253 GCF_046534765.1 Burkholderia sp. SIMBA_062 | reverse complement strand
CTCCAATGGCAATATATCGTACCTCTGAACCGGCATTGGTCGCCGAATTGATATAGGAATCTGCAATTACAGTATTAAAGCTCTCTTTGTTCGGATGCCCGTTGATGACAACAATTTTTTTCATGTGGTTTGATACAAATAGGGTTGAATAATTCTGTGTGAAATGTCTATAATGATCATAGTTTTACAACCACTTTGCCGATGGTACGATTTGTTTCAACCTGCAAATGTGCTTCAGCCATCTCATCAAATC
>NZ_JAWRYD010000442.1:0-253 GCF_046534765.1 Burkholderia sp. SIMBA_062 | reverse complement strand
GATTGACCCGTCACGAGATGGACAAATCGTCGATGCTAACCTCGCCGCGCTCAATTTCTATGGTTATAACCATGAAACGATGTGCCAGAAACATACCTGGGAAATAAATATGCTCGGGCGTCGCGTCATGCCTATCATGCATGAAATCTCGCATTTACCCGGTGGTCATAAACCTTTGAATTTTGTTCATAAACTGGCGGATGGTTCGACTCGTCATGTGCAGACCTATGCCGGACCGATTGAAATTTATGGC
>NZ_JAWRYD010000441.1:0-253 GCF_046534765.1 Burkholderia sp. SIMBA_062 | reverse complement strand
ATGTGAGGCGCCGCCCCAAAAGAGAGACGCGACCGCGACATTGAATATGTCGTCTGCTTGGAGCGCTCACCTCAGCATCCATCTGCCGCGCCGCATCACGCCACAAGAGCCACCGGCTCCAATCAACAGTACACCGCCATTCCAGAATCGCATCCAAATCCACCGCCGGTCCCGCGCAGCGAGCGTTGACGCACCAAACCACAGTACACGCCCGCGCCCGACCGTATCGGCTCAACCCCCTCCATGCTCCAGC
>NZ_JAWRYD010000440.1:0-253 GCF_046534765.1 Burkholderia sp. SIMBA_062 | reverse complement strand
CACGCAGCAGCAGACGCGCGGCGAGTGGCACGTGCTCGCGCCGCATCCGCGCGAAACCTTCACCGTGGGCGTGCTCGGGCTCGGCGTGCTGGGCGCGCAGGTCGCGCACGCGGTGGCCGCGCTCGGCGTGCCGGTGCGCGGTTTCTCGCGCAGCGCGAAACATCTCGACGGCATCGAGACCTTCTCGGGCGAGTTGCACGGCGCGCAGTTCGACGCCTTCCTCGACGGCGTGAAACTGCTCGTCAACCTGCTG
>NZ_JAWRYD010000439.1:0-253 GCF_046534765.1 Burkholderia sp. SIMBA_062 | reverse complement strand
GGGAGTGCGTGCCGTTCAGCAGGCGCACCTTCATCTGCTCGTAGCGGCCGACCTCGTCGGTGAAGACCGCGCCGCCCTCTTCCCACGCGGGGCGGCCGGCGGCGAAGGTGTCTTCGATGGCCCACATGGTGAACGGTTCGGCGGGCACGGGCGAGGCGTCGGCAGCCCCGAGCTGGGCGGCGACGGCCGCGCGCAGCTCGTCGGTCGTGGCGGGAACGATGCGGTCGACCATGCTCGACGGGAACGCGACCGA
>NZ_JAWRYD010000020.1:0-127809 GCF_046534765.1 Burkholderia sp. SIMBA_062 | reverse complement strand
TCAGATAGGTGAGGTGGCTGGAAAGCATCGCGCCAGAAGTTAACACCTCTGCGCAGCGTTTACAACCACTCCTTCCCAAAACAAAAATGCCGTTCAGTTGCTTAACTGAACGGCATTAGCCATCGAGCCGGGTTTTTTATTGGCGCCGCCCGTCGCGGGCGGCGGTGCGTCACGCGCGCTTTTTCGCGCGATGTTCGTCGAAGAAGTCCTGCACGACCGCGATCTCGCGAGTGCGCTTGAACGGCGGCAGGCTCTGCCAGATCCGGCGACCGTACGGTTTGTCGACCAGCCGCGTGTCGCAGATCATCAGCACGCCGCGATCCGTCTCCGCGCGAATCAGGCGGCCCGCGCCCTGCTTCAGCGTGATCACGGCCTGCGGCAGCTGGTGAACCGCGAACGGGCTCAAGCCCTTCTTGGTCAGCGCATCGAGTCGCGCGGCCAGCACCGGATCGTCGGGCGGCGCGAACGGCAGCTTGTCGATCACGACGAGCGACAGCGCGTCGCCACGCACGTCCACGCCTTCCCAGAAGCTCTGGCTGCCGACGAGGATTGCATTGCCGTAGGATCGGAAGCGGTCGAGCAGTTCGGTGCGGCTGGCATCGCCCTGCACCAGCAGCGGCGTGTTCCAGCCGCGCGACTCGATCACGTCGCGCAGCTTCGACGCGATCCGGTCAACCGCACGCAGCGTCGTGCACAGCATGAAGACGCCGCCGCCCGACGCCTCGATTGCCGGCAGCGCGGCATCGAATACGGCGTCGGTAAACGCCGGCGACGACGGCTGCGGCAGGTTGCGCGGCACGTACAGCAGGCCCTGCGTCTGATAGTCGAACGGGCTCGCGAGCGTCATCGAGCGCCGCGAGCTGAGGCCCATCTGGGCCGCGTAGTGCGTGAAGTCGCCGCGTACCGACAGCGTCGCCGACGTGAAGACCCACGCGCGCGGCACGCCGGCGCGCTGCTTCGCGAAGATCGGCGCGACCGACAACGGCGTTTCGTGCAACTGGACGGTATGCGCGAACACTTCGACCCAGCGCACCTTCTCGTTCGGGTCGTCCGCTGCCGCCTTGTCGCCGGCAGCCGCGGCATCGGCCTGCGCGGCCACTTGCGCCGCCCCGGGCGCGACCCAGCCCGCGAGCAGGTCCTGCAGCTCGCGCGCGCGCCGCAGGCACGCGCCGAGCGATTCCGCCCGCTCGGCCTGACTCGCGAGCGCCGATGCGAGCGCATCGAGCGCCGCCTCGAGCGCGTCGAGCGCGCCGAACATCGGGTGATCGTCGCCCAGTTGCGCGAGCGACATGCGCACGATCTGGTCATTCGCGAACGCAAGGCGCAGGTCGCGCGCCGCGCGTTCCAGATCGCCGCCGAGCTTCACCCACTCGACCGCATCGCGCGCATGGCTCAGCCCTTCGGCGACCGTGTCGCGTGCGAGTTCGAGGATCTGCGTGGTCGATAGCGTCTCGCCGAAAAACAGCGTCGCCGTCTCCGGCAGTTGATGCGCTTCGTCGAAGATCACCGTGTTCGCGTTCGGCAGCAGCTCGGCCATCCCGGTGTCGCGCAGCATGATGTCCGCGAAGAACAGATGATGGTTGACGACGACGACGTCGGCCTGCTGCGCCTCGCGCCGCGCCTGCATCACGAAGCACTCCTTGTAATGCGGGCACTCCTGGCCGAGGCAGTTGTCGCGCGTCGACGTGACCATCGACCACACCGGCGCCGTCTCCGGCACGCTCGCGAGCTCGGCCTTGTCGCCGCTTTTCGTGATCTTCGCAAACCGGACGATTTCCTGCAGGTATGCGGTGTCCTGTCTCGACGGCAGGCGGCCGTTGTCGGCCGTGCGCTGCAGATAGTAATGGCACAGGTAGTTCGAGCGGCCCTTGAGCATCGCGACCGTCACCGGCACCGCGAGCGCGTTGCGCACGGTCGGGATGTCGCGCTGGAACAGCTGGTCCTGCAGGTGCTTCGTGCCGGTCGACACGATCACCTTGCCGCCCCACAGCATCGCGGGCACCAGGTACGCATAGGTCTTGCCGGTACCGGTGCCGGCCTCGACGATCAGCGTGTTGTCGCCGGCGTCGCTGTCGGTGTCGGCCGCCGCACCGTCCGCGGCGGACTCGGCCGCCTTGTCGCCTTCGCCGAGGCGGCGCGCCGGCCGCTTGCGGGTTTCGAAGATTTCCGGTTCGGGCAGCCGGCGCGCGGACGCCTCCATCGCGGACGCGACCGCGCGCGCCATCTCGATCTGCGACAGACGCGGATGATAGCCGTCGAGCGCGCGCGCAAGCAGTCCGCCTTCACCGAAGATCGTGTCGAGTTCGTCGACGCGCTTGCGGCTCAGCTCGAACGTGCCTTCGGGCGCACGGACGCGCCCGGCAGACGACGCGTCATGCCGGGCATCGGGGTTGGCTTCAAGCGGTGAATTCAAGGCAAGCGTTCCTGTGTCCAGCGCCCAGGCGGCGCCGGCGCTTGCCAGGCCGCGCTCAGGCGCGCTTATCCGGTTCCAGCTGCGATTGCAGCAAAATGATTTTGTCCTTGGCCGCCAGCTTTTCCTTCTTCAGCCGGTGCAGCGTAATGTCGTCGATGTCGGAGTGTCCTTCCTTCAGCTCGATCTCTCGAGCGAGCTGCTGGTGCTGCTCCTGCAATGCTGCCAAACGGTTGTGCAATTCCTGCTGCTGTTCCGTGGGACGGTTTTGCATATGCGCCTCCTCATCGAAGCAGCGCGCCGACTGGCGTGCCGGCACGCACGAGACTGAGTCCGGATCAATCCGATACGTTACTGCCCCTGCTGTTGCTGCTGCTTGGCCTTTTGGGCCGCTTCCTGCTGACGCCGCTCGACATCGGCCTTGTGCTGGGCGGCTTCCTTCTGCTTCTGCTCGTAGCGCATGGCGTTGTCCGCCCGTTCCTGCGCCTTCTGCGCAGCCTGCTGGTGCGCCTGGTCGAGCTTGCGCTGGAAGTCGGCCTGCTTCTGGTCGTAGGCCTGCTTGCTCGCGGCGTGCTGCGGCCCTTCCGCGCCGCGCTGCGCCTGCTTCAGTGCATTCTGCTCCTGCTTGTCGCGGAACGCAGCCGCGTTGGCCGCGTCGTTCGCCGCGCGCTGCGGCGCTTCCGCCGCATTCTGCGCCTGCTTCAGCGCCTGCTGCTGGTCGCGCTGCTGCGCCCGCACCGCACGCTGTTCGTCGTCGAGCGCGAGCTGCTCCTGACGGATGCTCGCCCGCTCCTCGCGCATCCGGTCGCGCGCATTGCCGAGACAGCGATTGACGAAGAACTTGCTGTAGCAATCGTGCTCCGCCACCGCATAACGATAATCGTTTTCCGCGGAACGTTGATTGAGCACTTTTTGACGGGCGTCAAAATCCTGCGTGGCGGAGGCTGCGACGGGCACGGCGGCAACGGCGTCAGGCGCGCTTGCGCCCGATGCCTGTGCGTACGCGACGGTAGACCCGGCGGACAAAGCCGCGGCAAGCGCTGCGCCGAGCGCGACGAGAGAAATGCGGGAAGTTGGCAACGTCGTAGGAAAGCTGCGGGACATGTGTCAAATTCTATCACCCCCGGCTGGACGCTCCGCCATTTATGGCAAAATGCCCCGCTTCACCCACCCGCGGCATCTGGTCCGGCGGGCCCGTCTCGCAGCCCGCCGCGCGCGGTCTGCCGGCCCGCGCCGCGATTTCAGCAGGCACATCATCCACGACATGACGGAAACCGTAGCACTCAAGATCGTACAGCGCATCGCCACCGAACTGTCCGTCCAGCCGCGCCAGGTCGCGGCGGCAGTGCAACTCCTCGACGAAGGCTCGACCGTTCCGTTCATTGCCCGATACCGCAAGGAAGTGACCGGCAACCTGGACGACACGCAGCTGCGCCAGCTCGAGGAGCGCCTCCTGTATCTGCGCGAGCTCGAGGATCGCCGCGCGACGATCCTGTCGAGCATCGACGAACAGGGCAAGCTGACCGACGAACTGCGCGCCGCGATCGACGCGGCCGACAGCAAGCAGGTGCTCGAAGACCTTTATCTGCCGTACAAGCCGAAGCGCCGCACGCGCGCGCAGATCGCCCGCGAAGCCGGCCTCGAGCCGCTCGCGCAGGCGCTGCTCGCGAATCCGCTGCTCGACCCGCAAACGGAAGCCGCCGCGTACGTCGATGCCGACAAGGGTGTCGCCGACGTCAAGGCCGCGCTCGACGGCGCGCGCGACATCCTGTCCGAACAGTTCGGCGAAACGGCCGAACTGCTCGGCAAGCTGCGCGACTACCTGCACGGCCAGGGTGTCGTGTCGTCGGCCGTGGTCGAAGGCAAGGAAAACGAGGAAGGCGAGAAGTTCCGCGACTACTACGACTACGCGGAGACGATCCGGACCGTGCCGTCGCACCGCGCGCTCGCGCTGTTCCGCGGCCGCAACGCCGGTGTGCTGACCGTCAAGCTGGGCCTCGGCGAGGAACTCGACGCGCAGGTTCCGCATCCCGGCGAAGCGATGATCGCGCGCCATTTCGGGATCGCGAACCAGAGCCGTCCCGCCGACAAGTGGCTGTCCGACGTGTGCCGCTGGTGCTGGCGCGTGAAGGTGCAGCCGCACATCGAGAACGAACTGCTCACGCAACTGCGTGAAACGGCCGAAGCCGAGGCGATCCGCGTGTTCGCGCGCAACCTGAAGGATCTGCTGCTGGCCGCGCCGGCCGGCCCGAAGGCCGTGATCGGTCTCGACCCCGGCCTGCGCACGGGCGTGAAGGTCGCCGTGGTCGACCGCACCGGCAAGCTGCTCGCGACCGACACGATCTACCCGCACGAGCCGCGCCGCGACTGGGACGGCTCGCTCGCGAAGCTCGCGCGCATCGCCGCGCAGACGCAGGCCGAGCTGATCAGCATCGGCAACGGCACCGCGTCCCGTGAAACCGACAAGCTCGCGAGCGAGCTGATCACGAAGCACCCCGAACTGCGGCTGCAGAAGATCGTCGTGTCGGAAGCCGGCGCGTCGGTCTACTCGGCGTCCGAGCTGGCCGCGAAGGAATTCCCGGAACTCGACGTGTCGCTGCGCGGCGCCGTGTCGATCGCGCGCCGCCTGCAGGATCCGCTCGCCGAGCTCGTGAAGATCGAGCCGAAGGCGATCGGCGTCGGCCAGTACCAGCACGACGTGAACCAGCGCGAACTCGCCCGCTCGCTCGACGCGGTAGTCGAGGATTGCGTGAACGCGGTCGGCGTCGACGCGAATACCGCGTCGGTCGCACTGCTTGCACGCGTATCGGGCCTGAACGCCACGCTCGCGCGCAACATCGTCGACTATCGCGACGCGAACGGGCCGTTCCCGTCGCGTGACCATCTGCGCAAGGTGCCGCGTCTCGGCGACAAGACCTTCGAACAGGCGGCCGGCTTCCTGCGCATCAACGGCGGCGAGAATCCGCTCGATCGCTCGTCGGTCCACCCGGAGGCTTATCCGGTCGTCGAACGGATCCTCGCGAAGATCAACAAGCGCATCGACGACGTGCTCGGCAGCCGCGACGCGCTGTCCGGACTGTCGCCGACGGAATTTGTTGACGAACGTTTCGGCTTGCCGACCGTGCGCGACATTCTGTCCGAACTCGAAAAACCGGGTCGCGACCCGCGGCCCGAATTCAAGACCGCCACGTTCCGCGACGGCGTCGAGAAAGTGTCCGATCTGATGCCCGGCATGCTCCTTGAAGGGGTCGTGACGAACGTCGCGGCATTCGGGGCGTTCGTGGATGTGGGCGTGCACCAGGACGGCCTCGTCCACGTGTCCGCGATGTCGACGAAGTTCATCAAGGACCCGCACGAAGTCGTGAAGGCCGGCGAGGTCGTCAAGGTCAAGGTGCTCGACGTCGACGTGAAGCGTCAGCGCATTGCGCTGACGATGCGCCTCGACGACGAAGCGGCCGCGCCCGGCATGGCGCCGCGCGGCAGTCAGGATCGCGGCAATGGCGGCCGCGGCGCGGCCCGCCCGCAGCGGTCGCGCGAGCCGGAACCGGCCGGCGCGATGGCCGCGGCGTTCGCGAAGCTGAAGCGCTGAACGCGCGACGGTCGTCGACGGTCAAAAAAGCCCGCCGGCAGTTCACCGGCGGGCTTTTTCATGGCGTCGGCAAGCGCATTGCCAGATTGGGCCGCATCAGCGGCCCGCGTGCGTGATCAGATCTCGATCTTGGTGCCGAGCTCGACGACGCGGTTCGCCGGGATCGAGAAGAAGTCGGTCGGCTTCGCCGCGTTCTGATGCATCCATGCGAACACGCGCTCGCGCCAGATCGACATGCCGGGCAGATGCGTCGGCACGACCGTCTCGCGCGCGAGGAAGAACGACGTGTCCATCAGTTCGAACGTCATGTCGTGCGAGCGGCCGAATTCCTCGAGCACGGCCTTCACGTCCGGCGTCTCGTTGAAGCCGTACTGGGCCTTGACGATGTACAGGCCGCCACCCGCATCGCGCGAACTCAGGCGCGTGTCGCCGCGCACGTACGGAATGTCGCGCGTGACGAACGTCAGGAAAATGGTCCGCTCGTGGAGCACCTTGTTGTGCTTCAGGTTGTGCAGCAGGCTGACGGGCACGAGCTTGTCGTTGCCGGTCAGGTAGATCGCGGTGCCCGACACGCGGTGCGGCGGATGCGCGAGCAGCCCCTGCAGGAACGGCTCGAGCGGGATACCGTCCGCGGCCGTGCGCTCCTTCACGATGTGGCGGCCCTTGTACCAGGTCATCAGCAGGAAGAACAGCAGCGCGCCGATGCCGAGCGGCAGCCAGCCGCCCTGTGCGACCTTGAGCAGGTTCGCGCCGAAGAAGCCGAGGTCGATCGCGAGGAACACCGCGATGATCGCGCCGACGAGCAGCCGGTTCCAGTTCCATACCTTCACCATCACGACGCACGCCAGCACGGTGGTGATGACCATCGTCGCCGTCACCGCGATACCGTACGCCGCCGCCAGGTTGTCGGAGCTCTTGAAGCCGATCACGATGCAGAGAATCACGAACAGCAGCATCCAGTTCACGACCGGCACGTAGATCTGGCCGATCGCCAGCTCGGACGTATGCAGCACCTTCATGCGCGGCACGTAGCCGAGCTGGATTGCCTGCGACGTCAGCGAATATGCGCCCGAAATCACGGCCTGCGACGCGATCACGGTCGCGACCGTCGACAGCACGACGAGCGGCAGCAACGCCCATTCGGGCGCGAGCAGGAAGAACGGATTTTCGATCGCTTTCGGGTTCTGGATCAGCAGCGCGCCCTGGCCGAAGTAGTTCAGCACGAGCGACGGCATCACGAGCCCGTACGCGGCGAGGCGGATCGGCTTCGCACCAAAGTGCCCCATGTCAGCGTAGAGCGCTTCCGCACCGGTCAGCACCAGCACGACCGAACCCAGCACGACGTAGGCCTGCAGCAGATGGTCCGCCATGAACGAAGCCGCGTAGTACGGATTGACCGCCGCCATGATGCCCGGCACGCGCACGATGTGGTACACGCCGAGTGCCGCGATCACGATGAACCACACGACCATGATCGGGCCGAACAGCTTGCCGACCAGCGCGGTGCCGTGGCGCTGGATCCAGAACAGCGCGATCAGGATCACGATCGTGATCGGCAGCACGAGGTGGGACAAATGCGGCGTCGCGATTTCGAGACCTTCGACCGCCGACATCACCGAGATCGCCGGCGTGATCACCGCGTCCCCATAGAACATGCACGCGCCGAATATCCCGAGCGCCATCAGCGCGCCCGCGACGCGGGTCTTCGAATCGAGCGGCCGCAGCGACAAGGCCATCAGCGCGAGCACGCCGCCCTCGCCGTTGTTGTCGGCCCGCATCACGAACAGCAGATACTTGATACCGACCACGAGGATGATCGCCCAGAACAGCAGCGAGATCACCCCCAGGATCGAGCTTTCGGTCAGCGGGATGCCGTGTGCGGGGCTGAACGCCTCCTTCAGCGAATACAGCGGGCTCGTGCCGATGTCGCCGAACACGACGCCGATGGCCGCTATCGCAAGCGCCCGCATCGAGTGTTGGTGCGTCGAATGCGCATGGGCTGCGTCGGTCGCCTGGATCGTGTCGTTCATATGAAGCGTAATAATCGGGTCCGGTTCGGACAAAACGAGCGCTATTCTACTCGCGCCCCCCTGAAACACCGCCCTGGCGTGTTGCCCTGACACCACGTGATCCATGCCGCGCATGCAATCCTGCGCAAGCTGTGGCAGGGCTGCCATCATAGCCGGGGCCGCGCCGTCTGCCTACCGCGAACGCCCGATCGCCGCGTCCACCGACCTCGCGCCCCAATCGGGATAGGGGCGGTCAGTAACCTGACCGGTCCCCTCCCACACCACCCGGCATGCGGGTCCGCACCGGGCGGTTCTTGTTTCATCGGCTCGCGATTTACGCTCCGCGCTTCCTCCCCACAATCGGTCGCCCTCATGCAGTTGCGCTTCGCTTCATTTGCCGTGATCAGCTTATGGCGGGACTTGCACCCGCAGGAGTGCGCCCATGCTGGGCGCACATGAAAAACGGCGCCGCAAGCGGCGCCGTACAAGGCTGTCCTTCGATCGGCCGGGTGCTTACGCGCCCGAACCGTCGCGCTGCGCGCGACCACGCTTGATCCACGCCTCGAGGTTGTGCGGACGAACGGTGTCCCACTCTTCGAACGGCTGATGAATCCACGGGTTCGTCGGCAGATACTGCGTGTGATAGTCGGGCTTCACCTTCGAGCAACCCTTGTACCAGAGCACGGCCGAACGCACGGCCGTGACGGACGGATAGCGCTCCTTAAGATGCTCCTGCACGCGCGCGAGCGTGACGCCCGAATCGACGAGGTCGTCGACCAGCAGCACGTTGCCCGCGAGCTGGCCGCGCGTCATCGTGATGTACTGCGCGATGTCGAGCTCACCCTGCTCGGTGCCGGCCGCTTCGCGGTACGAACTCGTCGCGAGGATCGCGAGCGGGACGTCATAGATGCGCGAGAGCTGATCGCCGACACGCAGACCGCCGCGCGCGAGGCACAGGATCTGGTCGAACTTCCACCCCGATGCATGCACCTGGAGCGCGAGCAGCTCGATCAGACGATGGTATTCGTCCCAGCCTACCCACAGGTTCTTGTCGTCGTTGCGCGGATCGGTCATCAAGTCTGCCGCCGTCATCGTGATTTGCTGCGTCATGCTGACAATTACACCTTGAACGGATGGCGGAGCAGGATCGTTTCGTCGCGATCCGGGCCGGTCGAAACCATGTCGACCGGCACGCCGGCCACTTCCTGGACACGGGTCAGATAGGCCTGCGCATTCGCCGGCAGCGCGTCCCACGTCTTGATGCCGACGGTGCTTTCCTTCCAGCCGGCGAAGGTTTCGTACACGGGCTCGCAACGCGCGACATCGGCCGCACCGCGCGGCAGGATGTCCACGTCCTTGCCGTCGATCTTGTAGCCCACGCACAGCTTGACTTCATCGAGGCCGTCGAGCACATCGAGCTTCGTCATGCAGAGGCCCGACACGCCGTTGATCTGGATCGAGCGGCGCAGTGCGGCTGCGTCGAGCCAGCCCGTGCGGCGCGGACGGCCGGTGACCGAGCCGAATTCCTTGCCGACGTTCGCCAGCGTGACGCCGACCTGATCCTGACGCTGCGGGTTGTCCGCATCGTACAGCTCGCTCGGGAACGGGCCCGCGCCGACGCGCGTGCAATACGCCTTCGTGATGCCGAGGATGTAGTTCAGCTGCTGCGGACCGACGCCGGCGCCGGCCGATGCCGCACCCGCGACGCAGTTGCTCGACGTGACGAACGGGTAAGTGCCGTGGTCGATGTCGAGCAGCGTGCCTTGCGCGCCTTCGAACAGCAGGTTCTGACCGGCGTTGTTCGCGTCGTACAGGCGGCGCGACACGTCGGCCACCATCGGCTTCAGCCGATCGGCATAGCCGAGCATCGTGTCGAGCGTGGCCTGGAAATCGACGGCTGCGCCACCCAGGTACTGGGTCAGCACGAAGTTGTGGAAATCGAGGTTTTCGCGCAGGCGGTCGGCGAAGGTCTTCGCGTCGAACAGGTCCTGCACGCGCAGCGCGCGGCGGCCGACCTTGTCTTCGTACGCGGGGCCGATGCCGCGGCCGGTCGTACCGATCTTGCCCGCGCCCTTGCGCGCTTCGCGCGCCTGGTCGATCGCGATGTGGTACGGCAGGATCAGCGTCGTGGCTTCGGAAATGAACAGGCGATCGCGAACGTTCACGCCGGCTTCTTCCAGCTCGCCGATTTCCTTGAACAGTGCCTCGGGGGACAGCACGACGCCGTTGCCGATGTAGCAGGCGACGCCTTCACGCATGATGCCCGACGGAATGAGGCGCAAGATGGTTTTCTTGCCGCCGATGATGAGGGTGTGGCCGGCGTTGTGACCGCCCTGGAAACGCACGACGCCCTGAGCGTGGTCCGTCAGCCAGTCGACGATCTTGCCCTTGCCTTCATCACCCCATTGCGTTCCCACGACGACGACATTGCGCCCGGGAGTCACGTTCACTGCGCTGGCAGACATGTTGATTCGTTAGCTGGTTAAAAACGTATTCTACCTAGGTTCGCGGGCGATTCCGAATTTTTCCGTTTCGCTTCAACGATATGCACGCCGAACGACGGCCCGCGAACACCTCTTTAACGGGGTTCGACCACCCACGCGCCGTTGCGCTCGACGAGCGATCGGTCGCACGCGAATTCGTCGAGCACGTGGTCGTGCCCGGGCAATGCCTGGATCACCACCTCGCCCGCATCGCGCAGCGCCGCGACGGCCGCGCCGAGTGCATCGTCCTGCGCCCACGGCGCGAGAATCGCGGTGCCGCGCGCCTCGATCGGCGAAATCCGCGCGAGCTCGCGCAGGTCGAGCGAGAAGCCCGTCGCCGGGCGGGCGCGACCGTAAGCCTGCCCCACGTGGTCATAACGGCCGCCGCGCGCGATCGCGTTCGGCACGCCGTCGATGTACGCCGTAAACATCGCGCCGCTGTGGTACGCGTAGCCGCGCAGGTCGGCCAGATCGATCGCCACCTCGACGCCCTTCGCCTGGGCCGCGAGTTGCGCGAGATCGTCGAGCGCGCGCGTGATCTCGGGCAGCACCGGCAGCCGCGCGCGCGCCTCGTCGAGCACGCTCGCGTCGCCGTACAGATGCGGCAGCGCACGCAGCGCCGCGCGCGTGTCGGCGCCGAGATCGTCGGTGAGTTCGTTCAGCAGCGGCACGTCCTTGCCCGACAGCGCGTCGTACAGCGACTCGCCGCGCTCGGCGGCCTGCGCGTCGCGCGCGAGCAGCGCCGCGAGCACGCCTGCATGACACAGGTCCAGACGGATTCGCGACAGCCCCGCGAGGTGCAGCGCGTCGAGCATCAGCTGCTGGATCTCGAGATCGGCTTCCAGCCCGGCATGCCCGTAGATTTCGGCGCCGATCTGAATCTGCTCGCGCGTCGCGTGCAGGCCGCGCGGACGCGTATGCATCACATGCCCCGCATAGCACAGGCGCGTGACGCCCTGGCGGTTCAGCAGGTGCGCGTCGATGCGCGCGACCTGCGGCGTGATGTCCGCGCGCAGGCCGAGCGTGCGGCCCGACAGCTGATCGACCAGCTTGAAGGTGCGCAGGCGCAGGTCGGCGCCGCCGCTCGTCAGCAGCGACTCGAGGTATTCGAGCAGCGGCGGCATCACCATTTCGTAGCCGTACGAACGGAAGCGGTCGAGCAGCCTGCGGCGCAGCTCCTCGATCTTGCGCGCTTCCGACGGCAGTACGTCGGCGATATTCTCGGGAAGTAACCAGGTCGACATCGGTACGGTCCTACGACGGGAAACAGGGCGCGACGCGCGCGCCACGAGATGAATCGGAAATCGGAATCGTGCGGAACGGACGGCGGATTGGCCGTCTCGTTCAGGTCTCCGTTCAGGTGGCGAGCAGCAGCAGGATGAGCCCCAGCGCCATCACGATGAGCCCGCCGATCCGGATATGATGCGGCGGCCGCTCCGCTATTCTACGAAACGTGTCGCGCCAGGCGACGGGAAACACGAAGGGAAACGCCCCCTCGATGATCAGCATCAGTGCTACCGCGAGCAACAACGAACCAGCCAGATCCATGCGAGCGACGGCGCCGCTCGACGCGGCGCCCCAAGGTCAGTGTTTGCGGGGAGCAGGTGCCGCCGGTGCGGCACCGCCCGTCGGGCTGCGCATGAAACGGAAAAACTCGCTGTCGGGATCGACCACGATGATGTCGTTGCGCTTGAAGGTATTCCGGTAAGCCTGCAGGCTCGCGTAGAACTGGTAGAACTGCGGATCCTGGCCGAACGCGTCGGCGGCGATCGACGCGGCTTTCGCATCGCCCTCGCCCTTGATCGTCTGCGCGGACTTGTACGCATTCGCGAGCACCGCCTGCTGTTCGCGTTCCGCATCGGCCTTGATCTGTTCGACATCGGCAGCGCCATCCGCGCGCACCTGTGCGGCCTGGGCGCGCAGCGCGGCAATCATCCGCTGATAGACGGCGTCAGCCTGCGCGGCCGGCAAGTCGACGCGCGTCAACTGGACATCGACCACGTCGACGCCGAAGCCGGATGCCTTCGCGCGCACCGCATCGCGAGCCGCATTGGCGATGTCGCGCTGTCCGCCGAGCGCGTCGTCGAGCTCGCGCTTGCCGAACGCGTCACCGAGCGCGCTCTTCAGCGCGCCGGCCAGACGCTCGGTGGCGGCGGCAGAGTCGCCGCCCGTCGCCGTGAAGTACTTCATCGGGTCGCTGATCCGGTACTTGACCGCATACGTGACGAGCAGATCGTGCTTGTCTTCGGTCGCGAGTTGCAGCGGATCCGACGATTCGAGCGATTGCAGGCGCGTGTCGATCAGCGTCGCCGTCTGCAGTGGCGGCGGCAGCTTGAAATGGATGCCGGGGCCCGCGAGTTCGGGCTGCGTGCCGTCGCGGCCCGACAGCACGGCCGTATGGCGCGGATCGACGGTCAGGACGGTCGAGGACGCCGCGAAGGCGACAATCACGATTGCGACGACGAGCGCAATGATTCGGTTCATGTTCTGCGCTCCCGTTACTTCGTATCGTCTTCGCGCGAGCGGCTGCGGAACGCGTCGCGCGACCGCAGCACGTCGCTGCCCGGTGCGGGCGCCGCCGCGGCCGAAGCCGCGCTCGCGGGCACGCTCGCCGCCGCGGCGGCCGGCGCCGACGCCGCGTCGGGCGCGGATGCGCCGGCGGGCGCCGCGGCATTCGGGGCGCTCGTGGCGTTTTGCCGCCCCTGCTCGACGAGCTTGTCGAGCGGCAGGTACACGACGTTGCTGCCCTTGTTGCCGACGAACACCTTCGTCGCGTTCGAATAGATTGCCTGCATCGTCTCGAGGTACATCCGCTCGCGAATCACCGCGGGCGCCTTCGAATACTGCGCATAGACCTGCTTGAAGCGGTCGGCGTCGCCTTCGGCCTCCGTGACCACGCGATCGGCGTACGCCTTCGCTTCGTCGACGAGTTTCGCGGCATCGCCCTGCGCCTTGGGCAGCAGGTCGTTCGCATAGGCCTGCGCGGTACGCTTGGCGGCCTCGCGGTCGTCGCGCGCCTTCGCGACCTCGGCGTACGCGGCTTGCGTCTGCTCCGGCGCCGCGACGCTCTGCATCGTGACGGCCGTGACCTCGAGCCCCGACTGGTAGCGATCGAGATCGCGCTGGATCGCGGCGGACAGCTGCTCGCGCAGCGCGTCGCGGTCCTGGTTCAGCATGTCGGCCGCGCTGCGCGTGCCGACGATCGCGCGCACCGCGGCCTGGGCGGCCTGCGACACGCCGCGCTCGGGGTCGACGCTGCGGAACAGGTAATCGGTTGCCGAACGGATCCGGTACTGGACGACGAAACGCACATCAACGATGTCGGCGTCGCGCGTCAGCATCGCGGCTTCCTTCACGTTCGCGAGACGCACGACGTTGTTGCGGCCGATCTCGATCGAGCGGACCTGCGACGTGTCGACGATCTCGTGCGACGCGAACGGATACGGCGCGCGCCAGTGCACGCCCTGGCCGACCGTGCCGGACAGCTTGCCGAACTGCAGCACGACGCCCGTCTGGCCGTCCTGCACGACGAACAGCCCGCTGCCCGCGTAGACCGCGACCAGCACGCCGATCACGATGCCGACGCCGACGCGCGCGGCCCGGCCGTTGTCGGGCCGGAAGCCGTTGCCGCCCTTGCCGCCGAACAGGCCGCTCAGACGCCGGTTGAAGTTGCGCCACATCTCGTCGAGATCGGGCGGACCGTCACCGTCGCCACCGGGCGGACGCTTCGATTCGTTCGCACGCGGACGGGATGCGTCGTTGCCCTTGCCTTCACCGCGTCCCCAGCGGGGATCGTTGTTCGACAGCAAGGCGCGCATCCGCCGCCAGGTACTCCGCTCGTTGTATTCGTTCACCAGAGTTTGTTCACCAGATGGGACGCCTGCGAACCGGCCGGGGCCGGTTAGCGCCCGTGTTCGGAAATCGTGTGGTCTTCGTGTGGTTCAGCGGGAGCGCCGTCGAGCGCGCCGTTGGGTAACGTCGCACTGGAAAGGTGTTCCGCGGAGGCGATTTCGGCGATAGCGGCGCGCAACGTGTCGAGACCCTGACCGGTGCGCGCGCTCAAAAAGACGCGCGAAATATTACCATACTCGTCGCGCTCGACCGCGTCGCCGCGGGCCGCCAGCTCCGGCACGGCGTCGATCTTGTTGAACACCAGCACCTGCCGGATCGTGTCCGCGCCGATTTCGTGCAACACGCCGTTCACCTGCTCGATCTGCTCGAGCCGCACCGCGCTCGACGCATCGACCACGTGCAGCAGCAAATCCGCATGGATCGTTTCCTCGAGGGTCGCGCGGAACGCGGCAACCAGTTGGTGAGGCAGTTCGCGGATGAACCCGACCGTATCGGACACGACGATCTGGCCGACCTCGTCGCCCAGGTACACGCGCCGCGACGTCGTATCGAGCGTGGCGAACAGCTGGTCGGCCGCATAGGCCTGCGCCTTCGTCAGCGCATTGAACAGCGTCGACTTGCCCGCGTTCGTATAGCCGACGAGCGACACCGACATCGTGCCGCTGCGCGCGCGCTGGCGACGCTGCGTGCTGTGTTGCCGGCGCAGCCGGTCGAGCCGCGACTTCAGCATCTTGATGCGCTCGCCGATCAGCCGGCGGTCGGTTTCGAGCTGGGTTTCACCGGGGCCGCGCAGGCCGATACCGCCCTTTTGCCGCTCCAGGTGAGTCCACGCGCGAATCAGGCGGGTCGACAGGTATTGCAGCTGCGCAAGCTCGACCTGCAGCTTGCCTTCGTGGCTGCGGGCGCGCTGCGCAAAGATATCGAGGATGAGACTCGTGCGATCGACCACCCGCCTGTTAAGCGCCTGCTCCAGGTTGCGTTGCTGAGCCGGTGCCAGTGCGTGGTTGAAGATGACGATTTCGACGTTGTGTGCGTCGCAGGCAAGCCGGAGTTCTTCGGCTTTGCCGCTGCCGATGAACATCTTGGCATCGGGACTGGCGCGACGACCCGTGAGGGTGACGGCGGGACGGGCCCCCGCACTGGAGGCGAGAAGACTGAGTTCTTCGAGACTGGCTTCGAAATCGGTCTTGCCGAAGTCGATGCCGACGAGCGCTGCGTTGATCAAATTATCGGGTGTCAAGATGAGGCGGCTGGCATCGGTCGCTCGCGGCGACCGGATGCCGGCCGCTGCGATAGGTTAGGACGTGGTCGCTTCCGCGTCCGGGTGGAAATTCACCGGGCGCGCCGGCACGACCGTCGAGATGGCGTGCTTGTAGACCATCTGGGTCACCGTATTACGGAGCAACACGACGTACTGGTCGAACGATTCGATGTTCCCTTGGAGCTTGATGCCGTTGACGAGATAGATCGAAACGGGAACGTGCTCTTTGCGCAGTGCGTTCAAAAACGGGTCTTGTAACAATTGCCCTTTGTTGCTCATGGCGTACTCCATCTTTTTTTGCAGGTTGATCTGAATTGGCACCGAAGAAAAAGAGATCCGGCGCCAATCGCTACACTATAGCTGATTTTGCCTGCCCCGCCCGGCAGCAGGCCATGCGGCCTATGCCTTGCGGGACGTGCGTGGCAGGCATGTTCAGCCCTTGTCCGCGTACGGATTGTTCGACGAACGGAACTCTATGCGCAATGGAGTCCCGGTCAGGGAGAAAGTTTCGCGGAATCGGTTTTCGAGGTAGCGCTTGTACGTTTCGGTCACCGCGTCGAGCGCGTTGCCGTGGATCACGATCAGCGGCGGATTCTGCCCGCCCTGGTGCGCGTAGCGCAGCTTCGGACGCACCGGACCGCGGCGGCGCGGCTGCTGGAACTCGACGGCCTCGATCAGCGCGCGCGTGAGCTTCGGCGTCGGCAGTTTCGCCATGGCCGCCGCGTACGCGTCGTCGACCGAGCGCATCAGCGCGCCGATGCCCGTCTTCTTCGCGGCCGAAATGTAGTGCGATTTCGCGAAGTCGAGGAATTTCAGCTTGCGGGTCAAATCGGCTTTCGCACGATCGCGCGCGTGGTCGTCGAGACCGTCCCACTTGTTGACGCCGATCACGAGCGCGCGGCCCTGTTCGACGACGAAGCCGGCGATGTGCGCGTCCTGGTCGGAAATGTCCTGCTGCGCATCCAGCAGAAGAATGACGACGTTCGCGTCGGAAATCGATTGCAGCGTCTTCACGACCGAGAATTTCTCGATCGCCTCGAACACCTTGCCGCGGCGCCGCAAGCCCGCCGTGTCGATCAGCGTGTATTTCTTGCCGTTACGCTCGAAGTCGACGTAGATCGAATCGCGCGTCGTGCCCGGCATGTCGAACGCGATCACGCGGTCCTCGCCGATCAGCGCGTTCACGAGCGTCGACTTGCCGACGTTCGGGCGGCCCACGATCGCGATCTTGATGCCGCGCGACGGATCGTCTTCGTCCGCTTCCTCGGGCTGGCCCGCATACGCGACTTCCAGCGCCTCGTTGATCATGTCGGTCACACCGTCGCCGTGCGCGGCCGAGATCGCGCGCGGATCGCCGAGACCGAGCTCGTAGAAGTCCGTCGCGACCGCCGTGTACTTCATCCCCTCGGCCTTGTTGACGACCAGGAAGATCGGCCGGCCGGTCTTGCGCAGGTAGTCGGCGATCGACTTGTCCTGCGGCGCGAGCCCGTTACGGCCGTCGACGATGAACACAACGACGTCGGCTTCCTCGACGGCCTGCCGCGTCTGGCGCGCCATCTGGTGCAGGATGCCGTCCTTCGCGACGGGCTCGAAGCCGCCGGTATCGACGACCAGGTACGGCCGTTCGCCGACCCGCCCTTCGCCGTAATGGCGATCGCGCGTGAGGCCGGGCAAGTCGGCGACCAGCGCATCACGCGAGCGCGTGAGCCGGTTGAACAGCGTGGATTTCCCCACATTGGGGCGCCCAACAAGGGCAATGACCGGTTTCATCTGTGTTTTCTACGGTGATGCGCAGCAGCGGGAGGCCCGCTGCTGCGGGCGGCTGCGCTGAATGAAAATATCACGAATTCGCGCCGCGCCGGATGCGCGCGCCGGGCGCGCGTTGCACGCCGTGGTCTTTCGTTTCGAACTGCCTTTCAAATACCGAGCGGCCGGGGACACCGGCCGCCTTCGTGTCGCGCGACCGCGGCGCGCGGGACCAGCCCGCCGCGCCGCGATTGCGCCTGTTGCGTGCGCGTCAGCGCGGACGGAACCCGTACAGGCCGCCGTCCTTCGTCTGCACGACGAGCGTATTGCCCGCCAGCACCGGCGCCGCGGTAATCGCGCTGCCGTCCGTCTTCATCCGGGCGATGAAGCTGCCGTCCTCGCGCGACAGGAAGTGCACGAAACCCTTGTAGTCGCCCATCACGACCGCATGGCCAAGCAGGTAAGGCACGCCGACGTCGCGGCTCTTCAGCTTGTCGTTGCGCCAGAGCTGGTTGCCGCTCGCCACGTCGTAGGCCGTCACGACCGACCAGTCGTCGCCGCCGGCGACGACCGAATCGTCCTGCGCGAGGCCGCTGCGGCTCGAGAACGACTTTTCCCACAGCGGGCGGCCCGAGTTCGCGTCGAAGCAGCCGATCTGCCCCTGGAACGTGACCGCGCACGCTTCGGCACCCACGAGCGTCGGCGGACCGCTGACGTCGTTGATGCGCTCCACTTCGGTCACACCCTTCGGGAACGACACGGGCGTCTGCCAGAACGGCTCGCCCGTCTGCAGGTTGATCGCAACGAGACCGCCGCCGGGGAAGCCCGCCAGCACGGCCGCATCGCCCGCGAACGTCATGCCGGCCGACACGCGCAGGTTCAGCGGCACCGCGCGGTTGCGGTAGTTCCACTTCTGCTCGCCCGTCTGCGCGTTGAACGCGATCACCTGGCCGTCGATCGTGCGCACGATCACGAGGCCGTTGCCGACCAGCGGCGGCGAGAAGATCTCGCCCTGCACGCTCGTCTTCCACAGCAGCTTGCCGTCGGGGCCGAGGACGAACACGCCGCCCTTGAGCGCGCCGACCGCGGTCAGGTTGCCGTCGCTGCCGACACCGGCCGACAGGTCCGAACCGACCTTCGCGCGCCACAGCGTCTGGCCCGTCTTCGCGTCGATCTTCTCGACCGAACCGTTCTCACCCGCGGCATAGACGGCGTCGCCCACGGCCACCGGCGTGAACAGGTAGCGCCCGCCCTTGCCGACGCTCGCCTTCCAGACCTGTTGCACGTCCATGACGGGCTTGAACTCGGTGAGCGGCGTCGGCACGCGGCGCGCGTCCTTCGACGACGAGCAGGCCGCCAATGCCAGGACAGCCGCCGCGCAGGCAACGGGCACAGCGTAACGTTTCAGCAAATTCATCGGTTAGCGAAGCAGAGTTAAGAGGTTGAGGGGGCTGGAATCAGCCGCCGAGCGCGTCGAGCTTGAACTGCACGAGCTGGCGCGCGGACTGGTCGTCCTGCGACAGGCCGTCGAGCGCGAGCTTGTACGCAGCGCGCGCGCCGTCGGTCTTGCCTTGCGCGGCCAGCAGATCGCCGCGGCGATCCGCCACGACGCCCTTGAATGCATCGACCGGCGTGCCGGACAGCAGCGCGAGGCCCGCATCGTACGCCTTCTCGTCGAGCAGCAGCGACGCGAGACGCAGCTTCGCGATCTGCTTGTACTCGTCATCCCTGGCGTGATCGACAGCCCATTGCAGCTGGGCCTTCGCGCCGGCGGCGTCGCCTGCCGCGTAGAGCGTCTTCGCGGCCGACAGGGCCGTCATCTGCGCATACGGCGTGCGGGCGAACTTGTCTTCCATGTCGGCGGCCGCGCGGGCCATCGTCGCCTTGTCGTTCGCGGCGGCGGCCTTCTGGACCTGCTCGTACAACCCGGAAGCCTCGGCGGCCTGACGGCGCTGCCAGTAATTCCAGCCGTTGAAACCGGCCGCGACGACCAGCGCCGCGAGCACGATCCACGTGGTGAGGTTGCCCCAGCGGGCCCACCACGCCTTGAGACTTTCAATCGATTCTTGTTCGTCGTGATAACTCATCGGCGAGCGATTCCTTCCTGTTCAGGCTTTTTCTAGTCGAGCGAATGCCAGCGCGATCAGTCGTCGCCGTCTTCGGCGGATGCAACCATCGCATTGATTAGGAATTCGGTCAAGCTTTCGACCGGTACGGTCTGCTGAACGTTCTTTTCCCCTTCCTCGCCTGCACCACGCAGCGCTTTCACGCCCACCGTGCCGTTCGCGACCTCTTCTTCGCCGAAGATCACCGCGAACGCGGCGCCGCTTGCGTCGGCCCGCTTCATCTGCGACTTGAAGCTTGCCGGCGCGCCGTCGGCGCTGCAGTGGAAAATCACGTCGAGGCCCGTATCGCGCAGGCGCTCGGCCGCGATGAACGCCTGTTCGCGCGCCGTCTCGCCCTGGTGCACCACGTACACGTCGACACCTTCCTGCTCGGGCGCGAGATCCTCTTCCTTCAGCAGTTCGAGAATGCGCTCGATGCCCATCGCCCAGCCGCATGCGGCGGTCGGCTTGCCGCCGAGCTGCTCGATCAGCGGATCGTAGCGGCCGCCGGCCGCGACCGTGCCCTGCGCGCCGAGCTTGTCGGTCACCCACTCGAACACGGTCAGGTTGTAGTAGTCGAGGCCGCGCACGAGACGCGGGTTGATCTTGAACGGAATGTTGTTCGCGAGCAGCAGGCGCTGCAGCCCTTCGAAGTGCGCACGCGATTCGTCGCCGAGGAAGTCGATCAGCTTCGGCGCGTTCTGTGCGATTTCCTGCAGCGCGGGATTCTTCGTGTCGAGCACGCGCAGCGGGTTCGTATACAGGCGGCGCTTCGCGTCCTCGTCCAGTACGTCGGCGAACTGCTCGAGGTACTTGATCAGTTCGACGCGGTGCGCGGCCCGCTCTTCCGCGAGGCCCAGCGAGTTGATCTCGAGCTTGATGCCGGTCAGCCCGAGGTCGTCCCACAGGCGCTGGCACATCATGATGATCTCGGCGTCCGCATCCGGGCCCGCGAAGCCGAGCGCCTCGACGCCGACCTGGTGGAACTGGCGATAGCGGCCGCGCTGCGGACGCTCGTGACGGAACATCGGGCCGATGTACCACAGGCGCTTCGGGCCGTCGTACAGCATGTTGTGCTCGATCGACGCGCGCACGACGGCCGCGGTGTTCTCCGGGCGCATCGTCAGGTTCTCGCCGTTCAGCGCGTCGGTGAAGCTGTACATTTCCTTCTCGACGATGTCCGTGACTTCGCCGATGCCGCGCGTGAAGAGCTGCGTGTGTTCGACGATCGGCGTACGGATGTTCTGGTAGCCGTACGCGCGCAGCAACGATTTCACGGTGGCTTCGAAGAACTCCCACAGGCCGGCATCCTGCGGAAGGATGTCGTTCATGCCTTTGACGCCGGTGAGCTTCTCGATCTTGCGTTTCTGTTCAGTCATCGTGTGTGTGGACGAATTAATTCAGGGCCTCGGTGCGGCCGTAGTTGCGTGCGACGTAGTCGCTGACGATCTGCTGGAATTCCTCGGCGATCCGCTCGCCGCGCAGCGTCTTGACCTTCTCGCCGTCGATGAAGACGGGCGCGGCCGGATTCTCGCCCGAACCCGGCAGGCTGATGCCGATGTTCGCGTGCTTCGATTCGCCCGGGCCGTTGACGATGCAGCCCATCACCGCGACGTTCATCTTCTCGACACCCGGATATTCCTTGCGCCATACGGGCATCTGCGCGCGCAGGTACGTCTGGATCTGCATCGCGAGCTCCTGGAACAGCGTGCTCGTCGTGCGGCCGCAGCCCGGACACGCGATCACCATCGGCGCAAACGAGCGCAGGCCCATCGTCTGCAGGATTTCCTGGCCGACGATCACCTCGCCCGTGCGGGGCGCGCCCGGCTCCGGCGTCAGCGAGATGCGGATCGTGTCGCCGATCCCTTCCTGCAGCAGCACGCCGAGCGCGGCCGTCGACGCGACGATGCCCTTCGAGCCCATGCCGGCCTCGGTCAGACCGAGGTGCAGCGCGAAGCCGCAGCGGCGGCCGAGTTCGCGGTATACGGCGATCAGGTCCTGCACACCGCTGACCTTGCACGACAGCACGATGCGATCACGCCCGAGACCCAGTTCGACCGCACGCTCGGCCGAGCCGATCGCCGACTGGATCAGCGCCTCGTACATCACGCTTTGCGCGTCCCACGGCTGCGAACGCGCGCCGTTCTCGTCCATCATGCGCGCGAGCAGGTCCTGGTCGAGGCTGCCCCAGTTCACGCCGATCCGCACCGCCTTGTCGTACTTGGCCGCGGCTTCGATCATCAGCGCGAACTGCGTGTCGCGCTTCGCACCCTGGCCGACGTTGCCGGGATTGATCCGGTACTTCGACAGCGCCTCCGCGCAGCCCGGGTAGTCGCGCAGCAGCAGGTGGCCGTTGTAGTGGAAATCGCCGACCAGCGGCACGGTCACGCCCATCCGGTCGAGCTGCTCGCGAATCGCCGGCACGGCGGCCGCGGCCTCCGGCGTGTTGACGGTGATGCGGACCAGTTCGGAGCCCGCGTTCGCGAGTTCCTTGATCTGGATCGCCGTGCCGATCGCATCGGCCGTGTCGGTATTCGTCATCGACTGGACGCGCACCGGCGCATCGCCGCCGATCGTCACGAGCTGCCCGCCCCAACGAACATCCACCGCATGCGACACGCGACGCGGCTGATGCCCGCCGAACACCGGCTCGGTTGAACAAATCTGACTGCTGCGTGGGGATTGAGCTTCGGATTGCATCGATAGATCCATTTACGCGGAATGCGCCGCGAAGCGGCGCATGAATTGAAAAAGCGCCGTGCCCTCGCGGCCTGTCCCGGACAGGCCCTCGCCACGGCGCTTGACGTCAGGGCAACGTGAACCGCGCCACGTTACCCCGCGCTGCCGAATATTTTGCCGGATCGACGGGTTTTCCGTCGAACGCGACCGCGTCCATGCCTGCCTTGTTGCCGATCGTGACCTTGAACGGCCCGTCGCCGGCGACCTGCTTCGTCTCGCCGGCCCGCACCAGCGCCGAGAACAGCTCCTTGCCGTTCTTGTCGCGCACGCTGAACCAGCAATCCTGCTTGACCTTCAGTTCGACCATCGACTGGCCTGCCGCCACCACGACGCTCGCGGGCTGGGCCGGCACGGCCGCGCCGCTCGCCGCGGCCGTCACGACGGGTTGCGACGCAGGCGCCGCGACCGCGGGGGCCGGAGCCGGAGCCGGCGCCGGCGCAGCCGATGCAACGACCTGCGGCGCCACGGCGGATGCCGCGACCTGCGCCGGGGCATCGTTGCCGGCTGCCGCCGACGCGCCGCCGCCCGCGGCCGTTTCTTCGACCGAAGACGCCACCGGCGCGCTGGCCGCCGACGCAGGGCCGGTGTCACCGCCCTTGAAACGCGCGAGCCAGCTCGACGAATCGCCGCCAGTGTGCCACATGAGCACCGCGACTACCGCGACGACGACGATCGCCGTCCCCCACAGCCACGGATGGTGGCGCGACGAACCGCCGAGCGGAATCGACACGCGGCCGCGCGGCAGATCTTTCCCCGACGACGCGGGCATCGACAGATCGACTTCCGGCACGCCGCGCTCGCGGCGCAACGCCTGCGCAAACGGCTCCGGATCGACGCCGAGCATCTTCGCGTAGCTGCGCACGACGCCGAGCGCGAACGTCACGCCGGGCAAATGACTGATGTCGCCTGCCTCGAGCGCACGCAGCTTCTGCGGGGCGACCTTGAGCCGCGCCGACACGTCATCGACCGTCCAGCCCTTTGCTTCCCGGAACTGCGCCAGCCGGCTGCCGACGGCCGCCAGCGTTTCCAACCCCGCCGGTGCCGGCTTCGCGGCATCCGTCTCTGCGCCGTTTGTCGGCTGCGGCTCACTCATCCTTGTCCTCGCGTCGATTCTTCTTCACTGGCGAGCGCCGCCGGCTTGCGCCGGCCGGCACCCGCAACTGTCCATATCATGCGCGGCGCCAGGGCGCCGCGACCGATCGCTATTCGCGTGTTGTACCGCCAAGAGGCTCGGGCATCCGGGCCAGGCCGCCCCGACCTGGCACCCCGTCAAATTGCCCGAACTTCGATGATTTTTGCTGCTGCGCCCGTTCGCTCCGCCAGGCGCGTGCGGTCCTTCACGGCGCCGGCCAGCTGGCCGCACGCGGCGTCGATGTCGTCGCCGCGCGTCTTGCGCACGGTCGTGACGACACCCGCGTCGATGAGGACCTGTGCAAAGCGCTTGATCTGCTCCGGCTTCGAGCGGATGAGCCCCGATTCCGGAAACGGATTGAACGGGATCAGATTGAACTTGCATGGAACGTCACGCGTGACGGCCAGCAGTTCGCGCGCATGCGCTTCGGTGTCGTTGACGCCGTCGAGCATGCAGTATTCGAAAGTAATGAAGTCGCGCGGCGCGACTTTCAGATAGCGCTGGCACGCGGCCATGAGCTCGCGAAGCGGATGCTTCTTGTTGAGCGGCACCAGCTCGTCGCGCAGCGCATCGTTCGGCGCGTGCAGCGAAACGGCGAGCGCGACCGGCAATTCGGTGCCGAGGCGGTCCATCATCGGCACCACGCCAGACGTCGACAGCGTGACGCGGCGGCGCGACAGGCCGTACGCGTTGTCGTCGAGCATCAGTCGCATCGCGGGCACGACCGCACTGTAGTTCAGCAGCGGCTCGCCCATGCCCATCATCACCACATTGGTGACGACCCGTTCGGCCTTGCCGTTCGGGCCAGGCGCGCGACCCAGTGACGCACGCAGTGCAAATTCGGCCATCCGGAGCTGACCGATGATTTCGGCTGTCGACAGGTTGCGGGAGAAGCCCTGCTTGCCCGTCGAGCAGAAGCGGCAGTTGACCGCGCACCCGGCCTGCGACGACACGCACAGCGTGCCGCGCGTCTCTTCCGGGATGAACACGGTCTCGACCGCATTGCCGTTTCCGACGTCGATCAGCCACTTGCGCGTGCCGTCGGTGGAAACGTGATCGCTGGCGATCTCGGGCATCACGATCGACGCACGGCCCTTGAGCTTTTCTCTCAGGGACTTCGCGAGATCGGTCATGCCGTCGAAATCGCCGGCGTTGTACTGGTGGATCCAGCGCTGCAACTGCTTGGCGCGGAACGGCTTCTCGCCAAGGCTGCCGCAGTACGCGACAAGACCCTCGGCATCGAAGTCGAGAAGATTGACGGAAGTTTCGCTCGTCATGATGTGCTGCCTTGCCGCTTGCGCTGAATCCTGCCTACTTGTTGCCAGCCAGGGCTTAGCGCGAGTAGACGTTCATTTCCGGGAAGAAGAACGCGATTTCGACCGCGGCCGTTTCGGCAGCGTCCGAGCCGTGCACGGCGTTCGCGTCGATGCTGTCGGCGAAGTCGGCGCGGATCGTGCCCTTTTCCGCCTTCTTCGGATCCGTTGCGCCCATCAGGTCGCGGTTCTTCAGGATTGCGCCTTCACCTTCCAGAACCTGGATCATCACCGGGCCCGAGATCATGAAATCGACGAGGTCCTTGAAGAACGGACGTGCTGCGTGAACCGCATAGAACTTCTCTGCGTCGGCACGCGACAGGTGAGCCATGCGCGATGCGACGATCTTCAGGCCGGCGCCTTCGAAACGGCTGTAGATCTGACCGATCACGTTCTTTGCCACCGCATCCGGCTTGATGATCGACAGGGTGCGCTCGATTGCCATAAAAACTCCAAAAAATTAAGAAGTTACAGGTTCAAATGAATCCGCTATTGTAGCACGATCCCGTGTATCATTGCGATTGAACCCTTACACGAATGAAAGGTTTCGAATCCATATGTTTTTTGCGCCGCACGCATTGAAACCTGGCGGCGCGGAACGTATCTTAGCCATAGCTGCCCCGGTTTGCTGCGCCGCACCTCGCGCGCGCCGAACCGGCCCCGGACGCCCACGCGTTCAATGTTAGGAGAAACCATGAACGACTATCCGTACAATTTCGGCCGCGGCGGTTCCGTCAGCACCGCCGAAGTTCGCAACCGCGTGCTGCGGAACACGTACTGGCTGCTCGCGCTGTCGATGGTGCCGACCGTGCTGGGCGCCTGGGTCGGCGTCGCGACGGGCTTCTCGCTGTTCGCGGCCACGAGCCCGATGATGAGCCTGCTCGCGTTCTTCGCGATCGCGTTCGGCTTCATGTTCGCGATCGAGCGGACGAAAAACAGCGCGGCCGGCGTGTTCGTGCTGCTCGGCTTCACGTTCTTCATGGGCCTGATGCTGTCGCGGCTGCTGAGCTTCATCCTCGGCTTCTCGAACGGCCCGTCGCTGATCATGCTCGCGTTCGGCGGCACCGGCATCATCTTCGCCGCGATGGCGACGATCGCCACCGTCAGCAAGCGCGATTTCTCGGGGCTCGGCAAGTGGCTGTTCATGGGCGTGATCGTGATCCTGCTGGCCTCGGTCGCGAATATCTTCCTGCAACTGCCGGCGCTGATGCTCACCGTGTCGGTGCTCGCGATCGCGATCTTCTCGGCCTACATGCTGTTCGACGTCCAGCGCGTCGTGAACGGCGGCGAGACGAACTACATCTCGGCCACGCTTGCGATCTACCTCGACCTGTACAACGTGTTCACGAACCTGCTCGCGCTGCTCGGCATCTTCGGTGGCAACCGCAACTGACGTTCGCCGCACCCGATGAAAAACCGGCCCGCGGGCCGGTTTTTTTACGTCCGACGCCCGCCCGCTCAGTCGCGCTCGAACAGCGCGATCGATTCGACGTGCGACGTATTCGGGAACATGTTCACGACCCCTGCGCCCTTCAGGCGGTAACCGGCCTCGTGCACGAGCAGGCCGGCGTCGCGCGCGAGCGTCGACGGGTTGCACGACACGTAGACGATCCGCTTCGGCAGCGGGCCTTCGCCGCTCTGCGCGATTTCGGCCAGCGCCTTCGACACCGCAAGCGCGCCTTCACGTGGCGGGTCGACCAGGAACTTGTCGAATGCGCCGAGCGCACGGAGGTCGTCGCCCGTCACTTCGAACAGGTTCCGGCACGCGAACGTCGTGTGGCCATCGACACCGTTTTCGCGCGCATTCGCCAGCGCGCGCGTCGTCAGCGTTTCGCTGCCTTCGATGCCCATCACCTCGCGCGACAGTCGCGCGAGCGGCAGCGTGAAGTTGCCGATCCCGCAGAACAGGTCGAGCACGCGATCGTCGCGCGACGGCGCGAGCAGGCGCAGCGCGCGGCCCACCAGCACGCGGTTGATCTGATGGTTGACCTGCGTGAAGTCGGTCGGCTTGAACGGCATGCGGATACCGAACTCCGGCAGCGTGTAGTCGAGCGGTACGTCGAGCGGATAGAACGGCGTCACCGTGTCCGGGCCCTTCGGCTGCAGCCAGAACTGCACCTTGTGCTCGTCCGCGAACGCGCGCAGCAGCGCTTCGTCGTCCGCATTGATCGGCTCCAGCACGCGCAGCACCAACGCCGTGACTTGCGAACCGACCGCGAGTTCGATCTGCGGCATCCGGTCGCGGATCGACAGCCCCTCGACCAGCCGGCGCAGCGGCACGAGCATTGCGGACACATGCGGCGGCAGCACTTCGCAGCTCGTCATGTCGGCGACATAGCTGCTCTTCTTTTCGTGGAACCCGACCAGCACGCCGCCCTTCTTCGCGACGTTGCGCACGGTCAGGCGCGCACGGTAGCGGTAGCCCCACGACGGGCCATGGATCGGCGCGAACACCGTCTCGGGGCGCAGCTTCGACAGGTGCCACAGGTTGTCCTCCAGCACCCGCTGCTTGATCGCCACTTGCGCGCGCATGTCGAGGTGCTGCATCGAGCAGCCGCCGCAGGTGCCGAAGAACGCGCATTTCGGCTGCGTGCGCAGCACGCTCGGGCGCAGGATGTCGACCACGGTCGCCTGCTCGTAGCTCGGCTTGCGACGGTAGCTCGAATACGTCACGCGCTCGCCGGGCAGCGCGCCTTCGACGAAGATGACCTTGCCCGGCGTGCCGTCCTCGGTCACCGTGCGGCCGACACCGCGCGCTTCCATGTCGAGCGATTCGATCTCGAGAACCGGGGCAGGCCCGGGCGCGACGGGCGCATTTTTCGATTTGCGCGCAGAAGTGGGGACGGCTTCGGACACCAGCTTTTCCTGACAAACGTTGAAGAAGGCGAGATTGTAGACGACGACAGCCCGCATCGCCCGCTTTCATGGCGCCCGTGTCGATACGAATGCATCCACCGCGCCGCATGATGCACAAAGGGCCCGCGGCGCGGCGTCTTGCCAGCCAACCGGCGGCACAAGTTCTGCTCGCAAGAGGCTCTCTGCTCGCAGGAGATTCGACCATGCGACTGATCGACTGGAACGTTCAATGGGGTCGGGACGCGGACGGCGTCGTCGACCTCGCGGGCACCATTGCCGCCGGCCGCCGGCTCGGCGACTTCGACGTGCTGTGCCTGCAGGAAGTCACGCGCGGCTTCGGCGCGCTGCCCGGCCAGCCGGGCCCCGACCAGTTCATCGAATTGGCGGCGTTGCTGCCCGGCTATACGATCGTCGAGGCGATCGGCGCCGACCTGCCGGCACTCGAACCCGGCGCGCCGCGCCGGCAGTTCGGCAATGCGATCGCGACACGGCTGCCGGTCGGACGCGTGCTGCGCCAGTTGCTGCCGTGGCCGGCCGACGCCGGCGGGCCGTCGATGCCGCGCGTCGCGCTGGACGTCGAGCTGACGACGCCATCAGGCGCGCTGCGGATCGTCACGACGCACCTCGAATTCTATTCGGCGCGCCAGCGACTCGCACAGGTCGATGCGATGCGCGCCCGGCACCGCGAAGCCTGCGCCCACGCCGACCAGCCCGCCCCGGCGGAGAACGCCACGGGACCGTTCACCGCGACCGGCCAGCCGCGCGACGCGATCATCTGCGGCGATTTCAATAGCGCGTTCGGCAGCGATGCGTACCGGCGCCTGCTGGAGCCGATCGCGGACGCGCCGTCGTTCGTCGATGCCTGGGTCGCCCGGCACCCGGGCCAGACGCCGCCGCCGACCGCCGGCGTCTACGACACGGCGCAATGGTCGGATGGGCCGCTCGCGTGCGATTTCGTGTTCGTGACCGACACGTTGCTGCCGCGCGTCACGCGCTGCGAGATCGATGGCGACGTGCGCGCGTCGGATCACCAGCCGGTCGTGCTCGAACTCGATTGATCGCGGCCGCGACGCGGGCCGCCCGCGTCACGCGTCGAAGCCGGCCAGGTATTCGGCCCAATGCGACGCGGGCTCCTGCGCAAGCGAATTCTTCACGAGCAGGATCTCGTCCGCATATTCGCTCGGTGTCAGGCCGCCGCGCATCAGCTGGAACCGGCAATACAGCAGGTAAGTGTTGACGACGTCGGTTTCGCAGTAGTTGCGGATTTCCTCGATCCGCCCTTCCTGGAACGCCGGCCACACCTGGCTGCCGTCCATCCCCAGCTTGCCCGGAAAGCCGCACAGCTTCGCGAGCGCGTCGAGCGGCGCGTTCGCGCGCGCCTGATACATCGCGAGTACGTCCATCAGATCGGTATGCCGCGAGTGATAGCGCGCGATGTAGTTGTTCCACTTGAATTCGCGGTCGTCCTCGCCCAGGTCCCAGTAGCGCGTCGCGGGAATCCCGTGCACGAGCGCACGGTAATGGAGCACCGGCAGATCGAAGCCGCCGCCGTTCCACGACACGAGCTGCGGCGTGTATTTCTCGATCACGCGGTAGAACGACTGGATCAGCGTCGCTTCGGTGTCCTGCGGCGTGCCCAGCGAGCGCACACGGAAACCGTTGTTGTCGCGGAACACGCAGGAAATCGCCGCGATGCGCTGCAGGTGATGCGGCAGGAAATCGCCGCCGGTCTTCTCGCGGCGCGCGGCGAACGCATGTTCGGCCACCGCGGCATCGTCGAGCGTCGCGGGCAGATCTTCAAGACGGCGAATGCCGTCGACATCGGGAATGGTCTCGATGTCAAAAACGAGAATCGGAGTCATCAGTTACAGAACGGCGTCCTTGCGCACGCCATTGGAGGCAAAGAACCGCTTGAGGCGCACCAGTGCTTCCTGCTGGATCTGCCGCACGCGCTCGCGCGTGAGCCCCATCTCGTCGGCCAGCTCCTCGAGCGTGGCCGGTTCGATGTGGTTCAGCCCGAAGCGGCGCTCGATCACATGGCGGTGCTTGTCGGACAGCCGTGACAGCCACGCGCGCGTGAGCGTCTCGAGTTCGCGGTGCTGCACCTCGGCGTCGGGCGACTGGCTCTGGTCGTCGGGCAGCAGGTCGAGCAGGCTGCTCGCGGGATCGAGGTCGAGCGGTGCGTCGAGCGATGCGGTGTGCTCGTTGAGCGCGAGGATGTCGGTGACTTCCTCGGCGGTCTTGCCGGTGAGATAGGCGATGTCGTCGATGCTGGCTTCGCGGCGCTCGGCCGCCTCGCCCGTCGACATCGAATTCTTTTCGAGGTGGCGCTTCGCGCGCAGCACCTGGTTCAGCTCGCGGATCACGTGCACGGGCAGGCGCACGGTGCGCGCCTGGTTCATGATCGCCCGCTCGATGCTCTGGCGGATCCACCACGTCGCATAGGTCGAGAAGCGAAAGCCGCGCGTCGGATCGAATTTCTCGATCGCGTGCATCAGGCCGAGGTTGCCTTCCTCGATCAGGTCGAGCAGCGGCACGCCGCGGTTCAGGTAACCCTTCGCGATACTGACGACGAGACGCAGGTTGCGCTCGATCATCACCTGCCGCGCCTCGAATTCGCCGGCCTTCGCGAGACGCGAATAGCGCTGCTCCTCCTCGACGGTCAGGAGCGGCTTCACGCTGATGCGGTTCAGGTAATGCTGGATCGTGTCGGCCGTGAGCTCGGCCTGCAGCAATGCGCGGAAATCGTCGACATCGGGAGCCGCTTCCGTACGGCCTTCGCGCTCGCCGTCGCCGTCCGCTTCGGCGTCGCTTGCCTCGATATCACGTTCGTTTTCCGCGACGTCGTCTTCGTCGTCCTTCGAAGCGCCAGCTCGCTCCACCGATGCTTGCGTGGCACGACTGATCTTCTCAGACTCGGCTTGCGGCTCGTGGCGCTTCGATTTCGGCATGGTCGTCTCGGTTATTGAGGCGGCAAATACTTCAGCGGATCGACAGGTTTACCCTGCCGGCGAACCTCGAAATGCAGCATCACGCGGTCGGCATCGCTGTTACCCATCTCGGCGATCTTCTGCCCCTTCGTCACCGCGTCCCCCTCTTTTACCATCAAAGCGCGATTATGTGCATACGCCGTGAGGTAAGTTGCATCGTGTTTGATGATAATGAGGTTGCCGTAGCCACGCAGGCCATTGCCCGAGTAGACGACGCGGCCATCGGCCGCCGCCTTCACGGGTTCACCCGACGTGCCGCCGATATTGACACCCTTGTTCTTCGCGTCGTCGAAACCGTTCAGCAGCGGGCCGCGCACGGGCCATGCAAACGTCACGGGGCCGCTCGGCGCTGCTGCCGCATCGCTCGATGCGGAGGCGGCAGCCGGCGGCGTGACCGCGGACGACGACGAGCCTGCGGCCGGCGTCGCGGGACCGCTGCTGAGCGGCGCGGTCGCGACGGCGGCGCCGCCGATCGGCGCGGCAACCTGCGAGCCGGCAACCGCGGCGCCGCCCGGCGGCGCGACGCGCAGCAGTTGATCGACTTCGATCTGGTTCGGGTTGGTCAGGTTGTTCCACGCGGCGATGTCGCGATAGTTCTGCCCGTTCTCGAGTGCGATCCGGTACAGCGTGTCACCCGGTTTCACCCGGTAGAAGCCGGGCGGCGGCGGGCCGAGCGGCACCGCCGGCTGCGCGGCAGCGGTCGTGCCGAGCGTTCCGGAGCGGTCGACGACGGGCGCGTTGTCGAGCCGCGTCGCACAGGCGGCCAGTAGCGTGGAGAATGCAGCCACACAGATCGCGCGCTGGGCGAACGTGAGCGGTTCCCTGGTTCGGTTGTTTTGCATCGCGCGCAACATACTCATCGGTTTCAAATCACTCCGGATTTTAAAGGGACAAAGAAAACGCGATCAAGCCGGGACTCTCGCCATTGCGCGGGCGCGACGCGCTCGACCAGCGTGAGCACCTGGTGCTGCCCGCTCTGCGCGCCGACCGGCGCGACGAGCCGCCCGCCGATCGCGAGCTGCTCGAGCAGCGCCTGCGGCACGTCGAGCCCCGCCGCCGCGATCACGATCGCGTCGAACGGGGCTGCGGACGGCAGGCCGACACGCCCGTCGCCATAATGCAAACGGATGTTCGGCACGCGCAGCGGCCGCAGGTTCAGCTTCGCGCGCTCGTAGAGCGGCTTGATGCGTTCAATCGAATACACGTCGCGCGCCACGTGACTCAGCACCGCGGCCTGGTAGCCGCACCCGGTGCCGATCTCGAGCACGCGCTCGAGCGTGCGGCCGGCCATCGCGAGCTCGATCATGCGCGCGACGACCGACGGCTTAGAGATCGTTTGCTGGTGGCCGATCGGCAACGCGGCATCCTCATAGGCCTGCGTCGCGAGCCCCGGATCCACGAACATGTGGCGCGGCACCGCGGCCATTGCATCCAGCACGCGCGCGTCGGTCACGCCGTTCGCGCGCAGGCGTTCGACCATGCGCTCGCGCACACGTTCCGAGGTCAGCGCGAACGCGCCGGCAGGCGCGACGCTCGGCGCGGCCGGCTTCGGCGAGGCCGGCTTCGGCATCGCGGGCTTCAGCACGGTCGGCTTCGGTGCGGTCGCAGGCTTGGCGGCGCCCGTGCCGGGCAGCGCGCGGGCGGCGCCCGTCTTCGCCACCGGCTTGAGCACGGCAGCGGGCTTGTCGGCGGCCTTCGGCACCGCGATCGCCGCATGGCGTTCACCGGACCCGGACCGGACTTCCGATTTGCGTGGCGCTCGCTTGAGATCTTCGAGCGCGAGCGGGAACCGCTTCGCGCGCTCGCCGCTCATGAAGCCCGCCCGCCTACGCGCGCCCATTCGCGCGTTGCAGGCAGCATTTGCGTATGCGTGAGATCGAGCTGCAGCGGTGTGATCGACACGAAACCGTTTGCGACGGCGTGGAAATCGGTACCTTCGCTCGCGTCCAGCGCCGCACCCGCGGCACCGATCCAGTAAACCGGCTCGCCGCGCGGGTCGGTCTGGCGAATCACCGGCTGCGACGGGTGACGCTTGCCGAGGCGCGTGACCTTCCAGCCCTTCAGTTCGTCGTACGGCAGATTCGGAATATTGACGTTCAGCAGCGGCTGACCGGGTAGCGGATGCGCGAGGTAATGCTCGACGATTTCCGCGGCGACGCGCGCGGCGTCGGCCAGATGCGCCCAGCCCTTGTCGGCCAGCGAGAACGCGATGGCCGGCACGCCGAACATGATGCCTTCGGTGGCGGCCGCAACTGTCCCTGAATAGAGGGTGTCTTCGCCCATGTTCTGGCCGTTGTTGATCCCCGACACGACGAGGTCCGGACGCTCGTCGGCCATCCCCGTCAACGCGACGTGCACCGAGTCGGTCGGCGTGCCGTTCACGTAGAAGAAACCCGTATTCGTCGCGCGCTGCACCGACAGCGGCCGCGACAGCGTGAGGGAATTCGACGCGCCGCTGCAGTTCTGCTCGGGTGCGATCACGGTGAGGTCGGCCAACGGCCGCAGCGCGTCGCTGAGCGCGGCGAGACCGGGGGCGAGATAGCCGTCGTCGTTGCTGAGTAGGATTCGCATCCGGCGATTGTAACCGAGGAAAGATGGCGCGAGAGCGACAGTCCGGCGGCGTCTGACGGGCCCGCACGCAGCTCGCGCATGCGGTGCGCCGCCGCACTGCGCGGCGGCGTTCCGCACACTCGGGAAAACGCGCGGCCACCCGTAGTCAGCCACCCGGAAGAAAGTCCCGTCGGGAAAACCCGGCGCGCGTCGCCGGGCTCGGGACGCTCAGATCGCGCCGGCCTCGCGCAGCGCGGCGATCGCCTGCGCATCGTAGCCGAGGCCGCGCAGCACCTCGTCCGTGTGCTCGCCGAGTTCGGGCCCGAGCCAGCGCGTTTCGCCCGGCGTGCCGGACAGCTTCGGCGTGACGTTCGGCAGCGGAATGTCGGTGCCGTCGGCCAGCTTGAAACGCTGGATCATCTGTCGCGCGACGAACTGCGGATCGGTGAACATGTCGGCGGCGCTGTAGATGCGCCCTGCCGGCACGTCGGCCGCGTTGAGCACGGCCAGCGCGTCGTCGATCGTGCGCGGCGCGAGCCACGCGGCGATCGCGTCGTCGATTTCCTGCGTGCGCGGCACGCGTCCGTCGTTGCGTGCGAGTGCGGGATCGTCCGCGAGGTCGTCGCGCTCGATCGCCTTCATCAGCCGCTTGAAGATCGGGTCGCTGTTGCCGCCGATCACGATGCTGCCGTCGCGACACGCGTAGGTGTTCGACGGCACGATGCCCGGCAGCGACGCGCCGGTGCGCTCGCGCACCATCCCGTACACGCCGTATTCGGGCACCACGCTTTCCATCATGTTGAATACCGCTTCATACAGCGCAACGTCGACCACCTGCCCCGCGCCGCCATTCACGTTGCGGTGATGGAGCGCCATCAACGCGCCGATCACGCCGTGCAGCGCGGCGATCGAGTCGCCGATCGAGATGCCGATGCGCGGCGGCGGCAGATCCGGATAGCCGGTGATGTGACGCAATCCGCCCATCGATTCGGCGATCGCGCCGAAGCCGGGCCGGTCGCGGTACGGGCCCGTCTGCCCGTAGCCGGACAGGCGCACCATCACGAGACCGGGGTTGTCGGCCGACAGGATGTCGTAGCCGAGGCCGAGCTTCTCGAGCAGGCCGGGGCGAAAGTTTTCGACCACGATGTCGGCCTCGCGCGCGAGCTGCCGCGCGATCGCCCTGCCGGCATCGGATTTCAGGTTGAGGGTGACCGATTTCTTGTTGCGGGCCTGGACCGACCACCACAGCGACGTGCCGCCCTGCTCCGGATGCAGCTTGCGCCACTTGCGCAGCGGGTCGCCGCCGTTCGGATCCTCGATCTTGATCACTTCCGCGCCGAATTCGGCCAAGAGGCGCGACGCGAACGGCCCCGCGATCAGCGTCCCGAATTCGAGCACTTTGACGCCCGCGAGCGGGCCCTGACTGGTGCTCATGTGTCTCCCTGACATGAGGACGGCGCCGCTCGCCGGCGGCGCCCCGCTTACATCGTGCGGCGGTCGAGCATCGCGCGGGCGATGGTGCCCGCGTCGACGTATTCGAGCTCGCCGCCGACCGGCACGCCGCGCGCGAGGCGCGTGACCGCGAGCCCGCGCGCCTTCAGCGTCTGGCCGAGGTAGTGCGCGGTGGCTTCGCCCTCGTTCGTGAAGTTGGTCGCGAGCACGACCTCCTTGACGACGCCGTCGGACGCGCGCCGCACGAGGCGGTCGAAATGGATTTCCTTCGGGCCGATCCCGTCGAGCGGGCTCAGCCGCCCCATCAGCACGAAATACAGCCCGCGGTACGTCATGGTCTGTTCGAGCATGATCTGGTCGGCCGGCGTCTCGACGACGCACAGCAGCGTCGGATCACGCTCGTCGTCGCTGCACACCTCGCAGATCTGCGCTTCCGTGAACGTGTTGCACTTCTCGCAGTGCTGCAGGTGCTCGGTCGCGAACAGCAGCGACCGGCCGAGCCGCTCCGCGCCCTCCCGATCGTGCTGCATCAGGTGGTACGCCATGCGCTGCGCGGATTTCGGCCCGACGCCGGGCAGGACACGCAGCGCCTCGACGAGCGCGGACAGGGCGGACGGCTGTTTCATACGGCGGCTGGAGGCTGAACGGGCTGAACGGACGCTGCGCTCAGAACGGCAGCTTGAAACCCGGGGGCAGCGGCAGGCCCGACGTCATGCCGCTCATCTTCTCCTGCGACGTCGCTTCGGCCTTGCGGACGGCATCGTTGAACGCGGCCGCGACCAGATCCTCGAGCATGTCCTTGTCGTCCGCGAGCAGGCTCGGGTCGATCGCCACGCGACGCACTTCGTTGCGGCACGTCATCGTCACCTTGACGAGGCCGGCGCCCGACTGCCCTTCGACTTCGATCTGCGCAAGCTGCTCCTGCATCTTCTTCATGTTTTCCTGCATTTGCTGCGCTTGCTTCATCAGTCCGGCGAGGTTGCCTTTCAACATGGGAATACTCCTTCTTGATCGTGTGAAAACCGGCACGCGGCGCATGCCGGTCAATGTGTGCGGGCGTGATTGTGCCTGTCGCGGTGCGATTCGTTCAATGCAGCGTCGGCGGCGCGCCGTCCGGCGCCGAATCGGCGAGCGGCCGCACCGAGCCTTCGACGATACGCGCGCCGAAATCACGGACGAGTTGCTGGACGAACGGATCGCCGTGGATCTCCTGCTCGGCCTCGCGCTGGCGTGCCGCACGTGCAGCCGCATCGAGCGCTGCCGCGGTGCGCCGTGCGGGCCCGACCTCGACCGCGACCTCGACAGGCTTGCCGAGCGCGTCGGCCAGCGCGGCCTTCAGCTTCGCGACCTGTGCGGCGTCCGCATACTGCGGCACCGGGACGGACAGTTTCAACGTCGTCGCGTCGACCGCCGTCAGCTCGCTGTTGAACGCAAGCTGATACGCGACGCCCTTCAGCGGCAACCGTGCGGCCAGCGCCGGCCATTCGCCGTCGAAGCCGATCGGATCGAGCGCGATCGCGGGCGGCAGCGGGCGCGTGTCGACCGGTGCGGACGGACGGGCCTCCGCCGGCTTCGGCGCAATGCGCACGTCGTCGGGGCCGCTGTCGAATACCGGGACGAAACCGTCGTCGGCCGCACCGCCGAACATCTCGTCGGCGCTGAGCGGCACGTATTCGTCCGGCGGAATGTCTTCCCACGGCGGCGGCGCCTGGCGCGTGTCGGCTGCCTGCGGTGCGCGAGCCGCCGCACGCGGCGTCGGCACCTGCACGGCAGGACGCGACGGCGCCGGTTTGTCGACGGCCGGCTGGGCCGCGGCCGGCTTCGGCGCGGCGTCCGCCCGCGAGCGGTCGGACGACACGCGCATGCCGGCATTGCGCAGCACGTCGAGGGCGGCAGCTGCACCGCCGCGGGCCGACGGGCGCGCGGCCGGCGTGGCTGGCGTGGCTGGCGTGGCCGGTGTGGCCGGTGTGGCCAGCGTGGCCGGCGTGGCACGCGGCGCCGGTTCGGCAGGCGCTGCAGGTTCGTCGATGCGCTTGGCGGCGGCAGGCGGTTCAGGTTCGTCGCGCACGGTCGGCGGCGCATCGCTCGCCGGTGCCGCCTGAGGCGCCGGGTTCGCTTGCGGCTGCGGTGCGGCCGGCGCTTCGGCTGCAGCCGCTGCCGGTGTCGCGACAGGCGTCACGGCCGACGAAGCCGCCGCATCGCCGGACTGGACCGGCGACGGACGCGCGGCGGGCGCGACCGGAGCGGCAGCCTGCGGGCGTACGGCCTCCGCGGCGGCGGGCGGTGCGGCTGCCGCTGGCGGCTTGGGTGCCGGTGCCGCTACGGGTACCGCTGCCGACTTGGGCGCCGCAGCCGACACAGCAGCAGCGGTCGCACGCGGCGCGGGCGCGGCGACGGCACGCGGCACGGCCGGCTGCCCCCCCGGCGCGCTGCCGGCGCCGACGGCCGGCTCGAACGCGAGCATCCGCAGCAGCGTCATCGTGAAGCCGGCGTATTCGTCCGGCGCAAGGCCGAGCTCCGCGCGTCCGACCGTCGCGATCTGATAGAACAGCTGAACCTGCTCGGGACTCAGCGCCTCCGCGAAGCGGCGCAGGTCGGCCGCTTCCGGCCATTCCTCGAGCACCGAGCCCGGCGCGAACTGCGCCCATGCGATCCGGTGCAGCAGGCTCGCGAGATCCTGCAGCGCGGTGGAAAAGGACAAGCTGCGCAGCGACATCTCGTCGGCGATCGCGAGGATCTCCGGGCCGTTGCCGGCCGCGAGCGCATCGAGCAGGCGCACCATGTAGGTCTGGTCGAGTGCGCCGAGCATGCCGGACACCGCCGATTCGGTCACTTCGTTCGCCGAATAGGCGATCGCCTGGTCGGTCAGCGACAGCGCATCGCGCATGCTGCCCTGCGCAGCGCGCGCGAGCAGGCGCAGCGCCTGCTGCTCGAACGAGATCCGCTCTTCGCCGAGGATCCGCTCGAGATGCGACACGATGTGCCCGGCCGGCATCTGCTTCAGGTTGAACTGCAGACAGCGCGACAGCACGGTGACGGGAATCTTCTGCGGATCGGTCGTCGCGAGGATGAACTTGACGTGCGGCGGCGGCTCCTCGAGCGTCTTCAGCATCGCGTTGAACGCGTGGTTCGTCAGCATGTGCACTTCGTCGATCATGTAGACCTTGAAGCGCGCATCGACGGGCGCGTACACCGCGCGCTCGAGCAGCGCGGCCATCTCGTCGACGCCGCGGTTGCTCGCCGCGTCCATCTCGACGTAGTCGACGAAGCGGCCTTCGTCGATCTCGCGGCACGCGCGGCACACGCCGCACGGCTGCGACGTGACGCCGGTTTCACAGTTGAGCGCCTTCGCGAAGATCCGCGACAGCGTCGTCTTGCCGACGCCGCGGGTTCCGGTAAACAGATAGGCGTGATGGAGACGCCCGCCGTCGAGCGCGTGCGTGAGCGCCCTGACGACGTGCTCCTGGCCGACGAGCGAAGCGAAATCCTTCGGACGCCACTTGCGTGCGAGAACTTGATAGGTCATCAGGAAATTGTATCAGTAACGCTGCGTCGCGCCGACACGCGAAACGGTGCGGAAAACGAGCAACGCGCAGGAAAAACGGAGAATGACGCAGAAATAAAAAACGCCCAACGAACGGGGCGAGAAGAAAGGTGACGAGCCCAACCCTCGGCACTGGCAGAAAACGATTGTGGCTGCTTCGTTCCCGACCTGACCAGGTTCACCGCCCCACCATGCGAGGAGGCCCGTCACGGCATATTCTATCACCGCTTGCGGCCGAATGCGACCGTTTGTTCGCGACAATGCGAGCGATCGAGCAAACCGGCGCGTGCATGGGCGCGTGAAGCCGGGGCGAGCACGCAGTGAATGACCGCGGCTCTTGTATTTTGCATGCCGGCCTCCACCTTCGGAACACAACGGTCGAACGGCGCGTCGTACCCCTACTCGCGTAGCGGCTACTATCGCCGCCCGCAGCAGATAGCAATTTAGGCTAATATGACGCCCGAACGACCCGCGACCCGCGAGCCGCGCCATGCAGCGCCTGCGCCCTTCCTTCCGGAGAGCGGAGTGACCTGCCGCAGCGGCCGGCAGCCGTCAGGCCGCCGGAGCGCCGCAACGCGCCAAAGCAGGCAGTCCCCGAACCGTAAGAGGTATTGACCCAATGAGCGAACAGATCAAACACATCAGCGACGCATCGTTCGAACAGGACGTCGTCAAATCCGACAAGCCCGTGCTCGTCGACTTCTGGGCCGAATGGTGCGGCCCGTGCAAGATGATCGCCCCGATCCTCGACGAAGTCGCGAAGGACTACGGCGACAAGCTGCAGATCGCGAAGATCAACGTCGACGACAACCAGGCGACGCCCGCGAAGTTCGGCGTGCGCGGCATCCCGACGCTGATCCTGTTCAAGAACGGCGCGGCCGCTGCGCAGAAGGTCGGCGCGCTGTCGAAGTCGCAGCTCACCGCATTCCTGGACAGCCACCTGTAATACGGGCCGTTCCTCGGACGTGTTGTCAACCGACAACACGTCCGCCGCCAAGCCGCCGATCGGCCGCTCAGGCACGAATCAGCGTATGCTAGAATCAAAAAACGTCTACAAGACGCATTAAGTCTCAGAGCGCCTCCGCTCGCCCTCCTCCCATATTTCTTTTCGTCGCATCTCCTCCCTGGCGGGTTCTCCGTATGCATTTATCCGAGCTCAAGTCTTTGCACGTGTCCGAACTGATCGAAATGGCCAATGGCCTGGAGATCGAAAACGCGAACCGCCTGCGCAAGCAGGAGCTGATGTTCGCCATTCTCAAAAAGCGCGCCAAGACGGGAGAGACGATCTTCGGCGACGGCACGCTCGAAGTACTCCCGGACGGCTTCGGCTTCCTGCGCTCGCCGGAAATGTCGTACCTCGCGAGTACCGACGACATCTATATCAGCCCGTCGCAGATTCGCCGCTTCAACCTGCACACCGGCGACACGATCGAAGGTGAAGTCCGCACGCCGAAGGACGGCGAGCGCTACTTCGCGCTGGTGAAGGTCGACAAAGTCAACGGGCAGCCGCCCGAGGCCTCGAAACACAAGATCATGTTCGAGAACCTCACGCCGCTGCACCCGAACAAGCCGCTGGCGCTCGAACGCGAGATGCGCGGCGAAGAGAACGTCACGGGCCGCATCATCGACATGATCGCGCCGATCGGCAAGGGCCAGCGCGGCCTGCTGGTCGCGTCGCCGAAGTCGGGCAAGACCGTGATGCTCCAGCACATCGCACACGCGATCAAGCAGAACCACCCGGACGTCGTGCTGTTCGTGCTGCTGATCGACGAGCGCCCCGAAGAAGTGACCGAAATGCAGCGCTCGGTCGCCGGCGAAGTCATCGCGTCCACGTTCGACGAACCGGCCACGCGTCACGTGCAGGTCGCCGAAATGGTGATCGAGAAGGCCAAGCGCCTCGTCGAAATGAAGCACGACGTCGTGATTCTGCTCGACTCGATCACGCGTCTCGCACGCGCTTACAACACCGTGATCCCGGCGTCGGGCAAGGTGCTGACGGGCGGCGTCGACGCGAACGCACTGCAGCGCCCGAAGCGCTTCTTCGGCGCGGCGCGCAACATCGAGGAAGGCGGCTCGCTGACGATCATCGGCACCGCGCTGATCGAAACCGGCAGCCGCATGGACGACGTGATCTACGAAGAGTTCAAGGGCACCGGCAACATGGAAGTGCACCTGGAGCGCCGCCTCGCGGAAAAGCGCGTCTATCCGTCGATCAACCTGAACAAATCGGGCACGCGTCGCGAAGAAATGCTGATCAAGCCCGAGATCCTTCAAAAGATCTGGGTGCTGCGCAAGTTCATCCACGACATGGATGAAGTCGAGGCCATGGAATTCCTGCTCGACAAGATCCGTCAGACGAAGAGCAACTCCGAGTTCTTCGACCTGATGCGCCGCGGCGGCTGATCGCCCTCGCCCGCACGAACGGCCGCCCGCGCGTTTCGCCCGGCGGCCGTTTTTTCAGCCCAACCTGTACGTGAACGTACAGGTTGATCTATAATCGCGCCATCGCCCCGACCGACGCCCCCCACCCCCATGCCGAACGATGCCTCCACCTCACTGCTGACCGTGAGCGACGCCGCGTCGCGGCTCGGCGTCACGCCGCGCACGCTGAAGTATTACGAGGAGCGCGGACTCGTCACGCCGTCGCGCAGCGGCGGCCGCTATCGCCTTTACGATGAAGCCGATCTCGAGCGCTTCGCCCGCATCCTGCGGCTGCGCGCACTCGGCTTTTCGCTGCATGGCATCACCGAGATGCTCAAGCGTCCGCTGGAAGAAACGGGCGACGGCCGGCGCCGCTATTCGGACGCGTCGCTGCGCGACATCCGCACGGGCCTCGCCGAGCAGATCGACACGCTCGACCAGCGGATCGCGGCCGTCCAGCGCGAACTGAAGGAAGCCGTCGCGTTGCGCAAGGAACTGCAGCACGACATCGACTACATCGAGCGGCGGCTCGCGGGAGAAAATCCCGACGCGCTGATCGCGCAGCGGCAGGCCGAAGCCGGCACGCGCCGCGCGCGCAAGGACCGGGAATGAACGTCGCGCCCGGTCGCTCGCCGCTGTGGAGCCGCGCGAACCTGCGCGCCGACCTCTTCCCGTGGGCACTCGCGCTCGTCACCGGCATCGACTACTTCGACAACGCGGCCTTCTCGTTCTTCGCGAGCTACATCGCAGGCGGCATCAACGCGTCGCCCGACGAACTCGTGTGGTCATCCAGCGCCTATGCGGTCACGGCCGTGCTCGGCATCCTGCAGCAGCAATGGTGGGTCGACCGGCTCGGACATCGCCGCTACGTCGCCGGCTGCATGCTGATGTTCTCGTTCGGCGCGATCGCGGCGGCATTCGCCGACACGTCGCTCGAGCTCGCGTTCGCGCGCGGCTTCCAGGGCTACTTCATCGGCCCGATGATGGGTGCGTGCCGGATCCTGATCCAGATCAGCTTCAAGCCGCAGGAGCGGCCGCCCGCCACGCGCGCGTTCCTGATCATGATCCTGCTCGGCAGCGCGCTCGCGCCGATCGTCGGCGGGTTGCTCGTCGCGCATTCGACGTGGCGCGCGCTGTTCGCGTGCACGGCGCCCGCGGGTATCGCGTTCGCAATCCTCGCCCTCCTCACGCTGCCCGATTCGGGCAGGACGCCCGACGACGGGCGCGGCTCCGGACATTTCTGGCCGTACATCGTGTTCGCGCTCGCGCAAGGCGCGCTGCAGATCGTGCTGCAGCAGGTGCACTACCAGCTCTACAGCGGCTCGCCGATGCTGATCATGCTGACGTTCGCCGGTGTGGGCGCGCTCGCGTGGTTCGCCTATCACCAGTGGCACCATCCGACACCCCTCGTGCGGCTGCATGCGTTTCGCGAGCGCACGTTCCAGGTCGGATTGCTGCTGTACATGTTCTATTACTACGAGTCGACCGGCTTCAGCTACCTGACCTCCCGCCTGCTTGAAAGCGGGCTCGGCTATCCGGTCGAGAACGCCGGGCGCCTGGTCGGCACGATGTCGCTGATCTCGGCGACCGCGCTGTTCGCGTACCTGCGCTATGCGAAGCACGTCACGCGCAAGAAATGGTTCGTGGTGCCGGGTTTCGCGATCGCGATCGCCGCCGCGCTGTGGATGACGCGGATGACGCCGCAGGCCGGCGAGGCCGCCCTGATCGGCCCGCTGCTGCTGCGCGGGCTGCTGTTGCTGTTCATCGTGCTGCCGGTCGCGAACCTGACGTTCCGCATCTTCGCGATCGACGAATACACGCACGGCTACCGGCTGAAGAACATCGTGCGGCAACTGACGATCTCGTTCGCGACGTCGTCGGTGATCATCGTCGAGCAGCACCGGCTGGCCCTGCATCAGACGCGGCTCGTCGAGCGCGCGAACGTGTTCGATCCGCTGTTCCAGCAGACCGTCGACGCCCTCACGCGCAGCTATGCGGCAGCCGGCCCTGCACTGAACGACGCGCACGCCCTCGCGATCGCGTCGATCGCGCGGATGGTCGCGCAACAGGCGTCGTTCCTCGCGTCGCTCGACGGTTTCCATTTCCTCGCGGGCGTCGCGCTCGTCGGCGGCCTCTTCGCGGCATGGCAAAAAGAGATCGATTGAGTTAAAAGACAGGCTTTGGATATTCCGCCGCTGCCTCCATGCTCTCGAAACTGACCCGCTGGTTCGACGACCGCCGCCGCGACCGCGCGCTGCGCAGCCATCCGATTGCCGATGCGTTGTGGCAGGACACCGTGGCGCGCCTGCCGTTTCTCGACGCGCTGACGCCCGCCGACCTGGGCCGGCTGCGCGAACTCACGAGCCTGTTCATCGCGAAGAAATCGTTTTCGACCGCGCACGGGCTCGAGCTGACCGACGAGATGATCGTCGCGATCGCCACGCAGGCGTGCCTGCCCGTGCTGAATCTGGATTTGTCGCTGTACGACGGCTGGATCGGCGTCGTCGTGTATCCGGGGGAATTCGTGATCCGCAAGACCGTGCAGGACGAGGACGGCGTCGTCCATGAAGTCGAGCAGGACGCGAGCGGCGAAGCGTGGGAAGGCGGCCCGGTGATCCTGTCCTGGGAAGACGCGCAGATGACGGACGGCCGCGACGCATACAACGTCGTGATCCACGAGTTCGCGCACAAGATCGACATGGTCAACGGCGAGGCCGACGGCTATCCGCCCCTTTTTCGCCGCTGGCACGCGCCGCACCTCGACGCGCAGGCCTGGGCCGACGTGTTCGAGCATGCGTACGACCAGTTCTGCGCACGCGTCGATGCGGTGCCGGACCGTGCGTGGGCGCGCTTCGAGCGGGAATCGCTGATCGATCCGTATGCGGCCGACCACCCGTCGGAATTCTTCGCGGTGTGCAGCGAAGCGCTGTTCGTGCGGCCACGGGCATTCGAGTCAGAATTTCCGGAGCTGTACCGGCTGCTCGCGCGCTACTACCGGCAGGATCCGGCCCGCACGGGCGCCCTCGGCGCGGGATGAAAATTATTCGTCAACCATCTGATTTTCTGGCATAATCGCCGTTTTTCGACCTTAGGCAAGTGGCTCGCGCCGGGCTTGGCGTCGTCTGGCAGCGCAATTTTGCGCTCCGACACGGCAAGCGGCGGGTTGGCTACCGCTCTCACCAAGGAAAGACCATGAAAGAAGGCATTCACCCGAACTACCGCGAAGTCGTCTTCCAAGACATGTCGAACGGCTTCAAGTTCATCACGCGCTCGACGATCCAGACGCGTGAAAACATCGAGCTCGACGGCAAGACCTACCCGCTCGCCAAGATCGAAGTGTCGTCGGAATCGCACTCGTTCTACACCGGCCAGCAAAAGATCATGGACACGGCAGGCCGTGTCGAGAAGTTCAAGAACAAGTTCGGCGCACGCGCCAGCGGCAAACTCGCGAAGTAAGCTTCGCGCCGCATCCGGTGGTTGCAACGCACCGGTATCGCACAAAAGGGCAGCCCAGGCTGCCCTTTTTTGTCTCTGCTCGCCCGGCAACCGCCGGCCGGCGCCCCGAGGAACCCCCTGACGCGCAGCATCCGGCACGTCTACAATGCCGGATGCTAGAAACCGGCTCGACCGCGCGCGACCGCGCCGGCCGCCCATAACAAAACGCTCATCTGCATGAAGCCTGTCGTCCGTCTCACCGCCTCCGCCACGCGTGCGCTGCCGCGCTGGCTGCTGCTTACGCTCTGCCTCGTCTACGCGGCGTTCGGCCTGTTCGGCCGGGACCCGTGGAAGAACGAAGACGCGGCGGGCTTCGGCGTGATGTGGACGATGGCCACCGGCGGCTGGCACGACTGGCTGCTGCCGAACCTCGTCGGCAAGTTCATCACGACCGACGGGCCGCTCGGCTACTGGCTCGGCGCGCTGTCGATCCGCGCGCTGGCGCCGTGGGTCGACGCGAGCAACGCGTCGCGCGTCGACACGGGCCTGCTGTTCTGTGTCGCGTGCGCGTTCGTCTGGTACGCCGCCTACCTGCTCGGCCGGCGCGCCGAGGTCCAGCCGTTCAAATACGCATTCGGCGGCGAGCCGGAGCCGCGCGACTACGGTCGCACGCTCGCCGACGGCGCGCTGTTGATCCTCGTCGCATGCTTCGGGCTCGCGGAGCGCGGCCACGAAACGACGCCGCAGCTCGCCCAGTTCGCATGGATCGCGATGCTCGTGTACGGCATCGTGCGCGGCATCGACAAACCGATGCAGGGCGCGCTGTGGTGGGGGGTCGCGATGGGCCTCGTCGCCCTGTCCGGCAACCCCGTGCTCGTCGTCGCGCTGCTCGCCGGCACGGCCGCGCTGTGGCTCGTCACGCCGGAGATGCGCAACCTGCGCCTGCCGCTGATCGGCGTGCCGCTCGCGGCCGCGATCTCCGCGCTGTGGCCGCTCGCCGCCTTCAACGCGGCGCCCGACGACGCCGCGTGGTTCTTCAACCAGTGGATCCACGGCAGCCTGATGCGCTTCTCGGGCCCGCCGACCGCGGTGCTCGGTTATGCGGCGAAGAACCTGCCGCTCTTCACGTGGCCCGCGTGGCCGCTCGCGATCTGGGCCTGGTGGAGCTGGGCCGGCATGCGCCGCCGCGCGCACATCGCGATTCCGCTGTCGGTCGTCGTGCCGCTCGTCGCGCTCGTGATCCTGCAGAGCCAGCAGTCGAACCGCATGTACATGCTCCTGCTGCCGCCGCTCGCGGTGCTCGCCACCTTCGCGCTGCCCACGCTCAAACGCGGCGCGATCAACGCGATCGACTGGTTCGCGGTGCTGAGCTTCACGATCCTCGGCACCTTCGTGTGGCTCGTGTGGCTCGCGTCGCTCACCGGTTTCCCGCACCCGCTCGCGCGCAACCTCGCGCGCCTCGTGCCGGGCTACGAGCCGCACTTCAAGATCCTGTCGTTCATCTGCGCGGTGATCGTCACCGTGTGCTGGTGCCTGCTCGCACGCTGGCGCATCTCGCGCCAGCCAAAGGTGCTGTGGCGCAGCGTCGTGCTGTCGAGCGCGGGCACCACGCTGATGTGGGTGCTGCTGATGACGTTGTGGCTGCCGATCGTGAACTACGGCCGGACCTACAGCGACGTCGCGCAACAGATCGCATCGCATTTGCCGAAAGACTACGCGTGCATCTCGCCGGTGCGGCTCGGTGATGCGCAGATCGCGACCTTCGCGTACTTCGGCGACATGCACTTCGAATTCTCGGGCGAGTGCGACGTGATCCTGCGCCAGGACCGCGCGGACTTCGGCGAGCCGAGCGCGATGTCGCAATACGTGTGGCGTCTCGTGTGGGAAGGCCGCCGCGTGGCCGACCGCGACGAGCGCTTCCGCCTGTACGAGCGCATCGAGCGGCCGGCGACGCCCGTCAAGCGCCGTGGCCCGCGCCGCCGGACGGTCGATTGACGATGTTCGCCGACATCCGCCGGATCGTCGGTCTCGCATGGCCGGTGCTCGTCGGCCAGCTCGCGATCATCGCGTTCGGCGTGATCGACACGGCGATGGTCGGCCGCTACTCGGCCATCGACCTGGCCGCGCTCGGGCTCGGTTCGTCGATCTACGTGTCGATCTACATCGGGATGACGGGCATCCTGTCGGCGCTGCAGCCGATCACCGGGCAGCTGTATGGCGCCCGCCGCTACGCCGAGATCGGCGAGGAAGTCCGCCAGGCGCTGTGGCTCGCGCTGATGCTCGCGGTGCCCGGCTTCCTGCTGCTGCATTTTCCCGAACCGCTGCTGCACATCGCCCACGCGCCGCCCGCGCTGCACGAGCGCACCGTCGATTACCTGCGCATCCTGTCGTACGGGCTGCCGGCGAGCCTCGTGTTCCGGATCTACAACGCGCTGACCAACGCAGCCGGCAAGCCGCGCCTCGCGATGATCCTGCAGATCGGCGCGCTGCTGCTCAAGTTTCCGCTCAACGTATGGTTCATCTTCGGCGGGTTCGGCGTGCCGGCCCTCGGCGGCCCCGGTTGCGGGCTCGCGAGCACGCTGATCAACTGGGCGCTCGCGCTGATCGGCTTCACGCTGCTCGCGAAGCTCGACGTGTTCACGCCGCTCGCGATCTTCTCGCGCTTTTGCTGGCCCGTATGGGTGCGCCAGAAGGCGATCCTCAAGCTCGGCGTGCCGATGGGCCTGTCGTATCTGATCGAGGTCACGTCGTTCACCTGCATGGCGCTGTTCATCGCACAGTTCGGCACGACGACGCTCGCCGGCCATCAGATCGCCGGCAACATCAGCGCGGTGCTGTACATGACGCCGCTGTCGATCGGCGTCGCGGCATCGACGCTCGTCGCGCGTGCGCTCGGTGCCGGCCGTCCGGACGAAGCGCGCCTGCTCGGCCGGCACAGCGTGATGCTCGCGTGCGGGATCGCGGCCGCATACGGCGTGCTCGTGTTCACGCTGCGCCCGTTGATCGTCAGCGGCTACACGCCCAACCCGGCCGTGGTGGCCGCCGCGCTGCCGCTGGTCGCGATCGTCACCTGCTATCACTTCTTCGATGCGCTGCAGATCACGTCGGCATTCGTGCTGCGCGCGTACAAGGTCGCGGTCGTGCCGACCGTGATCTACGCGGTCGCGCTGTGGGGCGTCGGGCTCGGCGGCGGCTACGTGCTCGGCTTCGACATCGGCGGCATCGCACCGGCATGGCTGACCGGTGCGCGCGGCTTCTGGTTCGCGAACACGATCAGCCTGATGCTCGCCGGTGCGGGACTCGCCCTCTATCTGCGCCGCGTCAGCCGCGCGCAGCTGTCCGTCGGCGCCTGACCCACGGCGCGCGGCCTACGCGTCCTCCAGCACGTCGGCCGCGTGATACGACGACCGCACGAGCGGGCCGGCCACGACTTCCCTGAAACCGAGCGCCAGCCCCTCGGCGCGCCACGCCGCGAACGCGTCGGGGCTCACGTAGCGCCGCACCGGCAGATGGTGCGCGGACGGTGCGAGATACTGGCCGAGCGTCACTACGTCGACCTCGTGCGCACGCAGGTCGCGCAGGGTGTCGCGCACCTCGTCGTCGCGCTCGCCGAGCCCGAGCATCAATCCCGATTTCGTCACGAGCGTCGGCCGCGCGGCCTTCGCCCGTGCGAGCAGTTCGAGCGAGCCGCGATAGTCGGCGCCGGGCCGCGCCGCCCGGTACAGCGACGGCACCGTCTCGATGTTGTGATTGAACACGTCCGGCCATGCCGACGACAACGCATCGAGCGCACGGGGAACGCGGCCTCGGAAATCGGGCGTCAGCACCTCGACGCCGATGCCCGGCACGCTCGCGCGCACCGCCGCGATGCAGGCGGCGAAATGCGCGGCGCCGCCGTCGCGCAGGTCGTCGCGATCGACCGACGTGATCACCACGTAGCGCAGCCCGAGCGCCGCGACCGCGGCCGCGAGCCGCGCGGGCTCGCCGGGATCGAGCGGGTCGGGGCGGCCGTGCGCGACATCGCAGAACGGGCAGCGCCGCGTGCACAGCCCGCCCATGATCATGAAGGTCGCGGTGCGCTGCGCGAAGCATTCGCCGATGTTCGGGCACATTGCCTCCTCGCAGACGGAATGCAGCCGGTGATCGCGCAGCACGGCCGCCATGTCGGCGACCGCCCCGCTCATCATCGGCCGCGCCCGCAGCCACGGCGGCTTCGGCAGCGCCGCGCCGGCCGCGGGCTCGACGCGCACCGGAATGCGCGCGAGCTTGTCGCGGCTCCTCGCGCCCGGCTGGCCGAGCGCGGTGAGGCTGGGTCGTTCGAGCGCGGCGGCCATCGTCAGTCTCCGAGAAACGCGACGATCAGGCGGTTCACGTCGGCGGCCGCCTCCATCTGCACCATGTGACCGCTACCGGCAATCACCTCGGCCCGCACGCCATCCGGCAAGCCCTGCGCATGCTGCGCGGGAATCACCTGGTCGCGCTCGCCCCAGATCACCAGCGTGCGCGGCGCGAGCGACGCGACGCGGTCGCGGAACACGCGCCGCTGGGCCGCGCCGTCGAACGCGGCGTTCGCGATCTTCTCCAGTGCGGCCTGCACGCCTTCCAGGCGCTTGTACTTGACGAGGTCCTCGACCAGTTGCCGCGTGACGAGCGCGTGGTCCGCGAACAGCGCACCGAGGTGCGGCTTCAGCGTATTGCGGCTGTTGCCGGCGACGAAGCCGTCGATGTAGCCGCGGTTGATGTCGGCGCCGAGCCCGGCGCTCGCGATCAGCGTCAGGGACGCCACGCGTTGCGGCGCACGCTCGGCCGCCGCCATCGCGACCGCGCCGCCCATCGAATGGCCGATCAGGTGCGCGCGGTCGATATGCTGCGCGTCGAGCAGCGCGAGCACCGCATCGGCCAGTTCGTCGAGGCTGCCTGTGTCGACCGCCTTGCCCGATTCGCCGTGCCCGGGCAAATCGAGCGCCCACACGGGCCGGTGCGCGGCGAGTTCCGCATGGTTGAACAGCCAGTTGTTCAGGTCGCCGCCAAAGCCGTGGATCAGCACCGCGGGCGTGCCCGTGCCGTCGCCCAGCTTCAGGAACCGGATCGTGCGCCCGCCGATCTGCGCTTTCTCGGGCTGCGGGCCGCCGGCGTCGTCAGCGGCCGCGCTTGGCGTGAAATCGCGCTGGAATTCGGCGATCGCCGCATCGATGTCGGCATCGCTCGCGTCGGCCGCCGCCACCACGCCGAGCAGCGCACCGACCGGCAGCGTCTCGCCCTCCTGCGCGACCTGCCGGCGCAGCGTGCCGTCGAACGCGCACTCGACACCCGACGAGATCTTGTCGGTCTCGACGTCGAGCACTTCGTCGCCCTTCGTTACGCGCTCGCCGATTGCCTTGAGCCAGCCGTTGACCTGCCCCTGCTCCATCGACAGCCCCCACTTGGGCATCGTGATCATGTGAATCGACATCGTGTCAGCTCCTCGTCTTCAGTACCGCCTGCGCGATCGCGTCGGCGGACGGGATATACAGGTCTTCCAGCACACCGGCGAACGGCGCGGGCGTGTGCGGCGCGGTCACGAGCTCGATCGGCGCCTTGAGCGTCCGGAACGCGCGCTGTGCGACGAGCGCGGCGATGTCGGTCGCCATCGAGCAGCGCGGGTTCGCCTCGTCGACGACGACCACGCGGCCGGTGCGCGCCGCGCTTTCGAGGATCGTTTCCTCGTCGAGCGGCGACGTCGTGCGCAGGTCGATCACGTCGACCTGGATGCCGTCCTTCGCGAGCTTCGCGGCCGCGTCGGTCGCGAGATGCACCATGCGGCCGTACGTGACGATCGTCGCGTCGTCGCCTTCGCGCACGACGTTCGCCTCGCCGAACGGAATCGCATAGGATTCCTCAGGCACGTCGCCTTCACGCGTGTAGAGCAGCTTGTGTTCGAGGAAGATCACGGGATCGTCGTCGCGGATCGCCTGGATCAGCAGCCCCTTCGCGTCATAAGGCGTCGACGGGCACACGACCTTCAGCCCCGGGATGTGCGTAAACAGCGACGTGAGCATCTGCGAATGCTGCGCGGCCGCGCGCAGACCGGCGCCGTACATCGCGCGGATCACCACCGGCGTCACGGCCTTGCCGCCGAACATGTAGCGGAATTTCGCGGCCTGGTTGAAGATCTGGTCGAAGCACACGCCCATGAAATCGATGAACATCAGCTCCGCGACGGGCCGCATCCCGCATGCGGCCGCACCGACCGCCGCGCCGATGTAGCCACCCTCCGACAGCGGCGTGTCGAGCACGCGCCCCGGAAACTTGTGGAACAGCCCCTTCGTCACGCCGAGCACGCCGCCCCACGCGTCGTCCTCGCCCGGCGCACCCGCGCCGCCTGCATTGTCCTCGCCCATCACGATCACGCTGTCGTCGCGCGCCATCTCCTGCGCGAGCGCCTCGTTGATCGCCTGCGAATAAGTGATCTTCCTTGCCATGTCTGTCTCCTGGGATATTCGGTTCGCCGTGCCGGCCGCCAACTGAGGGCTGCCGTGTCACATCGCATTCACGGGTACGACACGTACACGTCGGCCAGCAAGTCGGCCGCGTCGGGCAGCGGCGCGGCCTTCGCCTGCGCGACCGCGTCGTCGATCAGCGTCTTCACCTGGGCATCGACGGCACGCAGCTCGTCGGTCGTCAGCGCTTCGGCGCGCACGACGCGCGTTTCGAAATGCTTCAGGCAGTCCTTCTCGTCGCGCAGCTTCTGCACTTCGCCCGGCGCGCGATAGGTCTGCGCATCGCCTTCGAAGTGGCCGAAGTAGCGCGTGAACTTCACCTCGACGAGCGTCGGGCCGCCGCCGCTGCGCGCACGTGCGACCGCCTCGCCGAGCGCCTCGTGGACCGCGAAGAAGTCGAAGCCGTCGACGATCACGCCGGGCATCCCGAAGCCGTTCGCGCGATCGGCGATGTTGTCGGTCGCGACCGACCAGCTCGACGCCGTCGCTTCCGCGTAGCCGTTGTTTTCGGCCACGAAGATCGCCGGCAGCCGCCACACCGACGCGAGGTTCATCGATTCGAAGATCACGCCCTGGTTCGACGCGCCGTCGCCGAAGAAGCACACGCCGACCCCGCCGGTCTTCTTGTGCCTGGCCGCGAGCGCCGCGCCGCACACGAGCGGGCCGCCCGCGCCAACGATCCCGTTCGCGCCGAGCATCCCCATCGACAGGTCGGCGATGTGCATCGAGCCGCCCTTGCCGTGGCAGACGCCCGTCTTCTTGCCGTAGATCTCGGCCATCATTCCGTGCACGTCGACGCCTTTCGCGATGCAGTGGCCGTGCCCGCGGTGCGTGGTCGCGACGTAGTCCTCGAGACCGAGGTGCAGCATCGTGCCGACCGCGGATGCCTCCTCGCCCGCATACAGGTGGACGAAGCCGGGGATTTCGCCGGTCGCGAACTCGACGTGCAGACGTTCCTCGAATTCGCGGATCGTGCGCATCAGCCGGTAGGCGTCCAGCAGCGTGTCCCTGCTGAGCTGTGTCGAAACGGTCATGTGTGTCTCCTGATAGGTCTGACTGCGAATGCCGCCGCGGCAACGCCCCGGCGACGGATTGCACGGCCTGCGGCCGTCGGTGAAACGTGAAGCTGCCGTCAGCCGCGCCACGCGCCGGCGTCGCGCAATACCTGACGCGACGACGCGTAACGCAGCGTGCGGGCCACATCGACGGTCAGCGGCCCGCGCCAGTCGAGCGCGATCTCGTAGCGATCGCCGCGCGCGACCTCGATCTCGCGCTCGCCGTCGAACGCGAGCGTGCCGCGCTCGAACGCGATCGTCTGCCACGCACCCGGCTCGAGCCGCTCGCAGCTGCGCATCACGACGCGATCGACGCGGCCGGGTGCGATCGGCGCGACGAGCGGCGTGCCGGCCGCCTGGCCGTCGGCGGCGAAGCGCATCGCGAGCCCGTGCGGCGCGCTGCGCTCGAGCGGCGCCCACGCGCCGCCGAGCGCGGACAGGCCGATGCCGTCCGGCTCCGCGAAGGTCAGGTACAGCGTGTCGATGTCGTCGGGCCCCGAGATCGCCCGCGCGCCGATGAAGCGCTGGCGTGCCGCGCACACGTCGACGAGCGCGATCTCCTCGCGCCCGGCGTTCGCGCCCGCCACGCCGCGCACGACGAGCCGCTTGTTGCGCACGAACGCAATCTCGGCCGGCACGGCGCCGGTCGCGGCGAGTCCTGCCGCGATGCCCGCGACGGTCGCCTCGCGATGTTCGGGAAACGCGTTGTTGGTGCCGGTGGACAGCGCGACGAGCGGCGTCGAGCCGCAGTGCGCGGCGACCGCGCGATGGGTGCCGTCGCCGCCGAGCACGACGATCAGCGCGACTTCCATCCGGCGCATGTAGGCCGCGCCCGCGTGCGTGTCGGCAACGGTGTCGGAGATCGGCAGGTCGACGAATTCGACGTCGGGCCAGCGTTCGTGCGGCGCGAGCGCGCGATGCGTATCGAGCGCTCGCATCAGCAGCGTCGCGATGCCCGTCTTGTCGCGCAGGGTCAGCACGCGCTCGACGCCCATCGCGCCGAGGCCGGCAAGCAGGCGCACGACCATGTTGGCTTTTTCCGCGGTCGGGAACACGGATGCATGCGTCGTCAGGCGGCGAATGTCGCGCCCCGATGCGGGGTTCGCGATCACGCCGACGGTCACGGGCGTCGTCACGGGCTTGTCTCCATCCAGTGGACCGGCGCTCGCGCACCGGCCCTTCATGTGTCGTCCGCCGCCATCGAGGGCAGCGGATCGTCGTCGCCGACGCGATTGCGCCGGCGTTGCCCGTCACATCTGCAAGCGGCGTGCCACCGCGTGTGCAATGTCCCCGGAACCCTTGTGGAGACTGGCTCCGCGGGGCGCGTACGTCACCGGCACCTGCGGCCGGCCAGCGCGAATCGGAGCGAAACAGGCCGCGCGTCTCACGTGGTGTATCTGTCGACACGCCGACTTCCACGCCGTGATCGTCATTGCCGTTGGGCCGGCAAGCCACGCGCATCGCGGCGTGGCACGCACCGCCGCGTTCCCCGCCGCCGTGTTGCCGGGTGTGTCTGCCCGTCTCAACTGCGCGAGACGGGCTGAGATGCCGGTGAGACGAACGTCTCATGCCGCGCGCGTGCTGCGATGCAATGTGATCCGCCGCCGCGGATGTGCTACAAGAGCATCGAAATCCCCGCCGTACGGAACCGGAGCCGACCATGCCCTATGCCGTCCCCCAGGCCCAGCACGCCGACCGTGTGCTCGGCGCGCTCGCCGGGCGCCTGCCCGCGCCGGCCGATTCCGCGCGTCTCGTGTCGTCGTGGCAGCGCTCGCTCGAGCGCTACGCGCTCGACCCCGCTTCGTCGATCGGCCCGCGCGTGCTGACCGCGGCCGAGTTGCGCGAGGTGCGCGACAAGGAGGAGGCCTTCCTGCGCGCATCGGGCCAATGCCTGACGCGCCTGCACGACATGATTCGGGTCGCCGACTATTGCGTGATGCTGACCGACGCGCATGGCGTGACGATCGACTACCGGATCGACCGCGAACGCCGCAACGACTTTCGCCATGCGGGGCTGCACATCGGCTCGTGCTGGTCGGAAAGCGAGGAAGGCACCTGCGGCGTCGCGAGCGTGCTGACCGATCTCGCGCCGATCACCGTGCACAAGACCGACCACTTCCGCGCGGCGTTCACCACGCTCACCTGCAGCGCGGCGCCGATCTTCTCGCCGGGCGGCGAACTGATCGGCGTGCTCGATGCGTCGGCCGTCCAGTCGCCCGACGGCCGCGACAGCCAGCGTCTCGTGTACCAGCTCGTGCGGCAGAGCGCGGCGCTGATCGAGGACGGCTATTTCGTGCACAGCACCGCGCAGCACTGGATATTGTTCGGGCATCCGAACCGTCATTACGTGGAGGCACAGCCCGAATGGCTGATCGCGTTCGACGAATGCGGCAATATCGTCGCCGCGAACCGGCACGCGCGCGACGCGCTGCCGGCGCTGCGCGAGCCGCGCCATATCGACGAGATCTTCGATGCCACCGAGATGCCGCTGCGCGATGCCGCGCGGCTCGATGCGATCGTCGCGCTGCGGCTGCGCGCGACCGGCGCGCCGCTCTATGCGCGACTGCGTGCCCCGCTACGGCGCGCCGCCCGCGAAACCGGCACGGCACGGGCCGCCTCGGCCTCGCGCCGCCCCGGCACCGCGCAACGCCACGTCGGCGCGCTGACGCCGTTCCTGCACAGCAGCGACGCGCGCGTCGCGCAGCAGGCCGAACTCGCGCTGCGTGTCGCGAGCAAGCGGCTGCCGATCCTCGTGCTGGGCGAAACCGGCGCGGGAAAGGAAGTGTTCGCCCGCGCGATCCACGACGCCGGCGCGCGGCGTGCGCGGCCGTTCGTCGCGGTCAACTGCGGCGCGCTGCCCGAGGCACTGATCGAAAGCGAGCTGTTCGGCTATGCGGCCGGTGCGTTCACCGGCGCGCGCAAGCACGGCGCGCGCGGCAAGATCGCGCTCGCCGACGGCGGCACGCTGTTCCTCGACGAAATCGGCGACATGCCGCTCACGCTGCAGACGCGCCTGCTGCGCGTGCTCGCCGACGGCGAGGTCGTGCCGCTCGGCAGCGACACGCCCGTGCGCGTCGATCTCGACGTGATCTGCGCGACCCACCGCGATCTCGCGCGGATGGTGGCCGACGGCACGTTCCGCGAGGACCTGTATTACCGGTTGAGCGGCGCGACGTTCGAACTGCCGCCGCTGCGCGAGCGCGCGGACGTATGCGACGTGATCGCCACGGTGTTCGCCGAGGAGGCGCAGGCGACCGGCCACGTGCTCACGCTCGACCCGACGCTCGCCGCGCAGCTCGCCGCGTATCCGTGGCCCGGTAACGTGCGCCAGCTGCGCAACGTGCTGCGCTATGCGTGCGCGGTATGCGACGCCGCGCGCGTGACGCGGCGCGACCTGCCGGCCGATCTCGCCGCGCAGCTCGGCGCCGGTCCGGCCGGCGCACTGCCGGACGACGAGCGCGGCCGCATCGTCGCGGCGCTCACCGCGCATCGCTGGCGGCCCGATGCGGCCGCGCAGGCGCTCGGCATCTCGCGCGCGACGCTGTACCGGCGAATCGCCAAGCATCGGATCGTCGCGCCGCACCGCATCTGATGCCGGCAACGCATCGGCACGCTTCGCCTCACGCCGTGTGCGCGGCCGCTTCGGTCGTGGCGCCGTCCCGCCCGAGCGCTTCATCGCGTCGCGTGAACACCTCGTGCGCGGCGAACAACGCGTTCAGGGCGGCCGGGAACCCCGCGTAGACGGCCATCTGCATGAACACCTCGACAATCTCGTCGCGCGTGCAGCCGACGTTCAGCGCGGCCTCGATATGCACCTTCAGTTGCGGCTGCGCATTGCCGAGCGCGGCCAGCGCGGCGATCGTCGCAATCTCGCGCGCTTTCAGATCGAGCTGCGGCCGGCTGTAGATGTCGCCGAAGCTGAACTCGACGAGCAGTCGCCCGAAGTCGGGCGCGATCGGCGCGAGCGCCGCGATCACGCGTTCGCCCACTTCGCCGTCGATTTCCTTCAGCTTGTTCCAGCCACGCGTATAGCGGTCTTCAACGAGTCGTTCCATGGTGTCCGTCCTGTTCAGAGGGTGAATGAGTAAGGTTCGCCCGTCGTTCCGTCTCGCGTTCCTGCGTCTCGTAGTACGCGATCTTGTCGCCGATCGCGTCGAGGCTCGCCTGCAGCTCCGCGATATGCGCGCGCACCGCATCGCGATGCGCGGCCAGCAACCGCCGCCGCTCACCGAACGTCGACTCGCCTTGTGCCCGCAGCGCCGCGAACTGCTGCATCTGCGCGATCGGCATGCCGGTCGCCTTCAGGCGCATCACGAAGGCAAGCCAGTCAAGGTCGGCCGGCGCATAGAGCCGGTGCCCGGCCGCCGTGCGCGAAATCGCGCGCAGCAGGCCGGCCTGCTCGTAATACCGCAACGTATGCGTCGACACGCCGATCAGTTCGGCGACTTGCCCGATCGTCAGCGGACCGGCGGAAGGTTTGGATACGGTTTTCGACATGGCAGGAACAAGGTTAGGAGTTAGAGTTCACTCTAAGTCAAGCATCGTCGTGCGGCCATATCAAATAATTTGCGGTCCGCGCCGCGGACCGCACCGCGCATACCGTAAAGAATGGTCAAAACCGCTGCCCGGCGCAGCTTTCGGTCTTTACAGCGGCGCAAGCCTTCAGCAAGATTCGGTCATTGCATGTCTTAAAAAGGGCACGCATTTGTCCTATGCTTAACGGCGACGCCCGGCCGGGTCTCGTCCAGTCGTCCGTTGCAACGCCCATTCATCCGTCAGAACCAGGGAGCCCTTGCCATGCTGAAAAAGCTGCTGATGCTGTTCGTCGCGCTGTCGCTGTCGCTTGCCGCCGGCCTCGCCGCGGCCGTCGAAGTCAACACGGCCGACCAGGCCGCGCTCGAATCGGTGAAGGGTCTCGGGCCCGTGAAGTCGAAGGCGATCATCGACGAACGCACCAAGAACGGCCCGTTCAAGGACGCGGACGATCTCGCGACCCGCGTGAAGGGTCTCGGCACGAAGTCGGTCGGGCATCTCGAGGAGAACGGCCTGACGATCGGCGGCGCGTCGACGCCGCCGAAGGGCGTGAAGCTGTCGAAGCCGGCCGCGACGACGTCGGCGACCACGTCGACCACGACGTCGGCAGGCACCGCATCGACGCCAACGACCCCGACGACCGGCACGACGGCGACCGCACCGGCGGCCAGCGCGCCGGAAGCGGCGGCCAAGCCGGCCAAGAGCAAGCGCGCGTCGAAGAAAGAGAAGGCGGCCGCAGCCGCGGCGGCATCCGCCGACGCGAGCGCGAGCGCGCCGGCCGCGGCGTCGTCCACGAAGGCGACCAAGGGTTCGAAGAAGAAGAGCAAGAAGGACAAGGCAGCCTCCGCCGCCGCGGCGTCGGGCGCCTGATGTGCGCCGCGCGCGCGACGGCGTGCGCGCGGCATTCGATCAACGGGCGCCGTTGCTGCGGCGTCCTTTTCAGTGAAGGTGAAGAACCATGGGTCTCCTCGACATCGTTGGCGGTCTGATCGGCGGCCAGGCCGGCGGCAACTCGCAAAGCGCGCTCATCACGACCGCGCTCGAATTCATCAACAACCAGCCGGGCGGCCTGAACGGCCTGATCGAAAAGTTCAAGGCCGGCGGCGCCGGCGACATCATCGGCTCGTGGGTCGGCACCGGCGAAAACCAGCCGATCTCGGGCGACACGCTGCAGAACGTGCTCGGCTCCGACGTCGTCGGCGCGCTCGCGACCAAGGTCGGCATCGATCCGTCGCAGGCATCGTCGATCCTCGCGCAGGTGCTGCCGCACGTCGTCAACGGCGCGACGCCGAACGGCGAAGTGCCGGCCGGCGGCCAGGTCGATACGTCGAACGTGCTTGGCGCGCTCACGCAGCTCGCCGGCATGTTCGGCGGCAACAAGCCGGCCTGAGCCCGCACCGCGCCGGCTGACGGCCCCGGCAGCGGTTTCGGCCGCTCCATATGCAAACACCCCGCCTGAGCGGGGTGTTTGTTTTTGCGCGCCCGGCGCAAACCGGGCGGGCGGCCGATCAACGGCGATCAGTGCACGACGCGGTCGAACACGAACTCGCCGTCGTTGACGTCGACCGGGATCACGTCCTTCGGGCCGAAGCGGCCCGCGAGGATCAGCTTCGCGACCGGGTTCTCGATCTCCTGCTGGATCGCGCGCTTCAGCGGCCGCGCGCCGAACACCGGATCGTAGCCGACCTTCGCGATCTGTTCGAGCGCCGCCGGCGACACGTCGAGCGCCATGTCGAGCTTCGCGAGCCGGTCGTGCAGGCGTGCGAGCTGGATCTTCGCGATCGATTCGATGTTGCTGCGATCGAGCGCATGGAACACGACGACGTCGTCGATACGGTTCAGGAACTCCGGACGGAAGTGCTGTTTCACCTCGATCCACACGGCGTCCTTGATCTCTTCCTGCGGCGCACCCGTCATCGCCTGGATCACCTGCGAGCCGAGGTTCGACGTCATTACGATCACCGTGTTCTTGAAGTCGACCGTACGCCCCTGCCCGTCGGTCATGCGACCGTCGTCGAGCACCTGCAGCAGCACGTTGAACACGTCCGGATGCGCCTTCTCGATCTCGTCGAGCAGGATCACGCTGTACGGCTTGCGGCGCACGGCTTCCGTCAGGTAGCCGCCTTCCTCGTAGCCGACATAGCCCGGCGGCGCGCCGATCAGCCGCGCGACGCTGTGCTTCTCCATGAACTCGCTCATGTCGATGCGGATCAGGTGCTCTTCCGAATCGAACAGGAACGACGCCAGCGCCTTGCACAGCTCGGTCTTGCCGACCCCTGTCGGGCCGAGGAACAGGAACGAGCCGTACGGACGGTTCGGATCGGCGAGACCCGCGCGCGAACGACGGATCGCATCCGCGACCGCGCTGATCGCCTCGTGCTGGCCGACCACGCGCTCGTGCAGCTTTTCCTCGATGTGCAGCAGCTTCTCGCGTTCGCCCTGCATCATCCGCGACACGGGAATCCCGGTTGCGCGCGATACGACTTCCGCGATTTCCTCGGCGCCGACCTGCGTGCGCAGCAGACGCGGACGCGTCGGGTTGTGCTGCTCCTGCTCTTCGGCCTGCGTGACCTGCTTCAGTTGCGACTCGAGTTGCGGCAGCTTGCCGTACTGCAGCTCGGCGACCTTCTCCAGCTTGCCTTCACGCTGCAGGCGCACGATATCGGCCCGCACCTTCTCGATCTCTTCCTTGAGCTGCGCGCTGCCCTGCACCGCGGCCTTCTCGGCGGTCCAGATCTCCTCGAGATCCGCATATTCGCGGCCGAGACGATCGATCTCCTCCTCGATCAGTTGCAGGCGCTTCTGCGACGCTTCGTCCTGCTCCTTCTTCACGGCTTCGCGCTCGATCTTCAGCTGGATCAGACGACGATCGAGCTTGTCCATCTCTTCGGGCTTCGAATCGATTTCCATCTTGATCTTCGACGCAGCCTCGTCGATCAAGTCGATCGCCTTGTCCGGCAGGAAACGGTCGGTGATGTAGCGGTGCGACAGCTCGGCCGCGGCGACGATCGCCGGGTCGGTGATGTCGACGCCGTGGTGCAGTTCGTACTTCTCCTGCAGCCCGCGCAGGATCGCGATCGTCGCCTCGACGCTCGGCTCGTCCACGAGCACCTTCTGGAAGCGGCGCTCGAGCGCGGCGTCCTTCTCGATGTACTTGCGGTATTCGTCGAGCGTGGTCGCGCCGATGCAGTGCAGCTCGCCGCGCGACAGCGCCGGCTTCAGCATGTTGCCCGCATCCATCGCGCCTTCGGCCTTGCCGGCGCCGACCATCGTATGGATCTCGTCGATGAACACGATCGTCTGGCCTTCGTCCTTCGCGATGTCGTTGAGCACGGCCTTCAGGCGCTCCTCGAACTCGCCGCGATACTTCGCGCCGGCAAGCAGCGCCGCCATGTCGAGCGACAGCACGCGCTTGCCCTTCAGCGTTTCGGGCACTTCGCCGTTGACGATCCGCTGCGCGAGCCCTTCGACGATCGCTGTCTTGCCGACGCCCGGCTCGCCGATCAGCACCGGGTTGTTCTTGGTGCGGCGCTGCAGGATCTGGATCGAGCGGCGGATTTCGTCGTCGCGGCCGATCACCGGGTCGAGCTTGCCCGCACGGGCGCGCTCGGTCAGGTCGACCGTGTATTTCTTCAGCGCCTCGCGCTGGCTTTCGGCGTCCTGGCTGTGCACCTGCGAGCCGCCGCGCACCGCGGCGATCGCGGCTTCGAGCGACTTGCGCGTGAGGCCGTGCTGACGCGCGAGCTTGCCGGCTTCACCCTTGTCGTCGGATACGGCGAGCAGGAACATCTCGCTCGCGATGAACGTGTCGTTGAGCTTCTGCGCTTCCCTGTCGGCCTGGTTCAGCAGCCCGGCCAACTCACGGCCGACCTGGATGTCGCCGCCCGTGCCCGTCACTTGCGGCAGGCGCGAAATGGCCTCGTTCAGCGCGCCTTGCAGCGCCTGCACGTGAACGCCCGCGCGCGACATCAGCGAGCGGGAGGAGCCGTCGTGCTGCGCGACCAGCGCCGCCAGCACGTGAACGGGTTCAATGTATTGATTGTCGCGGCCTGCCGCGAGGCTTTGCGCGTCTGCCAGTGCTTCCTGGAACTTGGTGGTGAGCTTGTCGATTCTCATTTAGTCGAGACCTCCAATTTTCGATTAACACCAAGATGAGGATGGTTATGCGGGTTTCAAGCGAAATTCGGGTTGATTCAGCGCAAAAAACACGAAGCGCACATGGAGCGGCCCGCGGGCGCAACGGCAGCAGGATGTGGGGGGCGCCGGCGTGTCAGCCGGCCTTCGACGGCGCTACCGCGGACGCCAGGGCGTCATCCCCGGCCAGCTCGGCACGCACCAGCGCGATCGGACGAATGCCCAGCAGCGCGACGAGCGGCGACGCGGGTTCCGTCAGCTCGCCGAGCGTGTGGCCGTCGAGTTCAGCGAAGAACGCATCACGCGCGGCCGCCAGCACGCCCTTCAGGCGGCACTGCGGCTCGATCACGCAGCCGCGCGCCGCGCCGCCGTCCGCCGAAAAGCAGCCGACCAGCGCGAAATCGCTCTCGGTCGCGCGCACCACCTGGCCGACCGTCAGCTTCAGCGAGTCGGGAAACAGTCGCAGCCCGCCGTTGCGGCCGCGAACGGTATCGACCCAGCCGAGCTCGCCGAGTTGCTGGACGACCTTCATCAGATGGTTCTTGGAGATGCCGTAGGCGTCCGAGATCTCCTGGATTGTCGCGAGCCCCTCGCCGCGCACGGCGAGATACAGCATGACGCGCAGCGAGTAGTCGGTGTAGTCGGTGAGTCTCATGAGCGGATACGGAAAATTATCGATCGTGCCCCGATCCCGCGGACCGGGTCGATCGGGGCGTGCCGGACCGGCTGGCGGGGGCGCCTGAAGGCGGCGGGTTGCCGGGACGGCCTGCGCGCAATAAGATGCATGGGATCCACGCATTTTTCAGGCATGGGTCGACGCTATTTTGCGTCAAAATCCGCTCGGCGTCCTGCGCATTACCTGCGCTGCCGCGCCGACTGGCCCCCCGCCAACGCCCCGATTTTCCGGCCCTTTTTGCGATGACCGCCCTGCCCGCCTCGCCCGATACCGCGCCGGCCCGCCCCCGCGACGCCGAACCGACCGAAGACAATATCCGCGACCTCGTGTACGCGTTCTACGACCGCGTGCGCGCCGATCCGCTGCTCGGGCCCGTGTTCGACGCGAAGCTGGACGGCCGCTGGGACGACCATCTGCCGAAAATGGTCAGCTTCTGGTCGAGCCTCGTGCTCGGCACCAAAGGCTATCGCGGCAACGTGCAGCAGGCGCACCAGCCGCTCGACGGGATCGAGCCCGCGCATTTCAGCCGCTGGCTGTCGCTGTTCCTGAAGACCGTCGAGGGGCGCTACACGCCGCCCGCGGCAATCCGCTTCATGGAACCCGCGCTGCGGATCGCGCAGAGCCTGCAGCTGAGCCGCTTCGGCTGGGACTATCAGATTCCGCCCGAGCAGCAGGCGCTGCTCGATGCGGTCGCGCCGCGCCGCCGGGACGCGGGTGATGATCCTCATGCGCTGCCGTCGCGCGGCCGAGGCGAGCCGTTTCCGACGAAGATCATCGGGCGCGGCGTCGATCCGGACGCCTGACACGGCAATTCGTGGCGCTTGAACGCCGGAGCGCTCGGGAGCGCCCGCGGCACAATGCCGCACAATGCCGCACGACGGGAACGCCGCGCTCAGCGCGGCGTGTTGCCCGACTCGACGCCCCAGCGCGCGAGCGCCGCATCGTCGGTGGTGCGGGCATCGACCCAGCGTTCGCCGTCCGGCGTCGTTTCCTTTTTCCAGAACGGCGCCTCGGTCTTCAGGTAATCCATCACGAATTCGCACGACGCGAACGCGTCGCCGCGGTGCGACGCGACGGTGGCGACCATCACGATCTGGTCGAGCGGCAGCAGCCGGCCGACGCGATGCACGATCGCGACGTCGATGCCGGGCCAGCGCCGGCCGGCCTCGGCGGCAATCTTCTCGAGCGCCTTCTCGGTCATGCCCGGATAGTGCTCGAGTTCCATCGCGGCGACCGATTCGCCTTCGTTCAGATCACGCACGGTACCGACGAAGCACGCGAGCGCACCGATTTTCGGGTTGCGCGCGCGCAATGCCGCCACTTCGGCGTTCAGGTCGAAATCGCCGGTCTGGATTCGTATCGTTGCCATGACAACCCCCTCATCCGCCTTCAACCGCCCGTCACCGGCGGAAAAAACGCGACCTCGCAGCCGTCGGTGAGCCGCGTGTCGGGGTCGGTCATCTCGTGATTGCACGCCATGCGCAACGCGCGCCCTTCGGCGAGCGTCTCGGCCCACGCGCCGCCGCGCAGGCGCAGCCATGCGCGCACGTCGCCGACGGTCGTCACGCCGTCCGGCACGTCGGCCTGCTCATCGGACACGCCCAGCGCCTCGCGGACGCTTGCAAAGAATTTCAGCTGAATCTTCATAGGTCGGGAAGCCGTCGCGTTACGACAGCAGTTCGGAAAACGGAATGAAACGCACGGTCTCGCCCGCGCTGATCGCGTGCTGCGGCGGATTGTCGATCAGGCCATCGCCCCAGACCGTCGACGTCATCACAGCCGAACTCTGGTTCGGGAACAGGTCGAGGCCGCCGGCCGCGTTCACGCGCGCGCGCAGGAATTCGTTGCGCCGGTCGCCCTTGCTTTGCGAGAAGTCCGCCCGCAGCGACAGCGCGCGCGGCGCGACGTCGCGCACGCCGGACAGGCGCAGCAGGAACGGCCGCACGAACAGCAGGAACGTGACGAAGCTCGACACGGGGTTGCCCGGCAGCCCGATGAAGTGCGCGTCGGGACGCTCGTCGCCGCGGCGCACCGCGCCGAACGCGAGCGGCTTGCCGGGCTTCATCGCGATCTGCCACAGCGAGAGCCGCCCTTCGGCCTCGACGGCCGGCTTAACGTGATCCTCGTCGCCGACCGATACGCCGCCGCTCGTCAGAATCACATCGTGATCGCGCGCGGCCTCGCGCAGCGTGTCGCGGGTCGCGGCGAGCGAGTCGGGCACGATCCCGTAGTCGGTCACGTGGCAGCCGAGCCGCTCGAGCAGCCCGCGCAGCGTGAAGCGGTTCGAGTTGTAGATCGCGCCGGGCTTCAGCGGCTCGCCGGGCATCGTCAGTTCGTCGCCGGTGAAGAACACCGCGACCCGCAGCCGCCGCGCGACCGACAGCCGCGCGCAGCCGACCGAGGCGGCCAGGCCGAGCGCCTGCGGCGTGAGCCGCGTGCCGGCCGGCAGGATCACCGAACCCTGGCGGATGTCCGCGCCCTGCGCGGTGATCCATTCGCCGGCCTTCGGCGTATGCAGGATCTCGACCGCGTCGCCGTCGGCCGACGCCTGTTCCTGCATCACGACGGCGTCGGCGCCGGGCGGCACCGTCGCACCGGTGAAGATCCGGGCGGCCGTGCCCGCCGCAAGCGGCGCGGCCGGATGGCCGGCCGGGATCCGCTGCGACACCGGCAGGCGCCGCTCGCCGTGCAGCAGGTCGGCGACCCGCACCGCATAGCCGTCCATCGCGCTCGTATGCATCGGCGGCACGTCGAGCGGCGAGCTCACGTCGGCCGCCAGCACGCGGCCGAGCGCGTCGAGCGTGGCGACGGTTTCGGCGCCGGGCAGCGGCTTCGCGGCTTCGAGCAGCGCGGCGAGCGCTTCCGCGGTCGACAGCATCGGCGCGCGCGGCGCCACGGAATTCGGGTTCGACATCGAGGGAATCGGGGATCGTTGGAGTCAATACGTCATTGTAGCGACGCCGTCGCGCGCACGTGCGATATGGCGGACATGCGACAACTGTGATCGGCGCGAACACGCGGCACTGATGCTTGTTCCGCGCGGCATCGGACGACCTCCGCGCGGCCGCCACCAAACGAAACGGCCGGAACCCCGATCCGTGCGACGAATCGGCATTCCGGCCGTCCTGCGCAGCCGGGGGTGAACCCGGCAGCCCGGCGCTGCGTTACGCGCCCGTATGCGCGGCGATGAAGTCCTTCACCTGTTGCGCGTCGGCCTTCACGACCTCGAAACGCTGCTGCAGCGCCTCGAGCCCGTCGAATGCGGCCGGCCGCTCGGCTTCGCGATCGAGCGCTTCGCGGATCGTCTCGCCGAACTTGATCGGCTGGGCCGTCTCGAGCACGACCATCGGCACGCCCGCGTCGAGATGCTCGCGCGCGACTTTCACGCCGTCGGCCGTGTGCGTATCGATCATCGTGTCGTAGCGCGAGAACACGTCGCGGATCGTCGCGATGCGGTCCGTGTGGCTGCTGCGGCCCGACACGAAGCCGAACTCGGCCACGCGCGCGAAATCGCCGCTCGCCGCGAGGTCGAAACCGCCCTTCTCCTCGACGTCGCGGAACAGCTGCATCACGCGTGCCGGATCGCGGCCGAGCAGGTCGAACACGAAGCGTTCGAAGTTCGACGCCTTCGAGATGTCCATGCTCGGGCTGCTCGTGTGATACGTGTTCTCCGCGCTGCGCACGCGATATGCGCCGGTGCGGAAGAATTCGTCGAGCACGTCGTTCTCGTTGGTCGCGACCACGAGCTTCGCGATCGGCAGGCCCATCATCCGCGCGATGTGACCCGCGCAGACATTGCCGAAGTTGCCCGACGGCACCGTGAACGACACCTGCTGGTCGTTGGACTGGGTCGCCGCGAAATAGCCCTTGAAGTAGTACACGACCTGCGCGACGACGCGCGCCCAGTTGATCGAGTTGACCGTACCGATCTTCTGCTGCGCCTTGAACGCGTGATCGTTCGACACGGCCTTCACGATGTCCTGGCAGTCGTCGAACACGCCTTCGACCGCGAGATTGAAGATGTTCGGATCCTGCAGGCTGAACATCTGGGCCGTCTGGAACGCGCTCATCTTCTTGTGCGGCGACAGCATGAACACGCGCACGCCGGCCTTGCCGCGCATCGCGTATTCGGCCGCGCTGCCCGTGTCGCCCGACGTCGCGCCGAGAATGTTCAGCGCCTCGCCGTGCTTCGCGAGCGTGTACTCGAACAGGTTGCCGAGCAACTGCATCGCCATGTCCTTGAACGCGAGCGTCGGGCCGTTCGACAGTTCGAGCAGCGACAGCGCCGTGCCGTTCTCGGTGCCGAGCGTCTTCAGCGGCGTGATGTCGGACGCGTTCTCGCCATGGCGCGTGTTGCTGTACACGGCGGCCGTATACGTGCGGCGCGTGATCGCGCGCAGGTCGTCGGCCGGCACGTCGTCGCAGAACTTCGACAGGATCTCGAACGCGAGATCCGCGTATGGCAGCGCGCGCCAGCGCGCGAGTTCGTCGGCCGACACCTTCGGATATTCGGCCGGCAGGTACAGCCCGCCGTCCTTCGCGAGACCGCCGAGCAGGATGTCGGAGAACGTATGGCGCTCGCCGATGCCGGCGCCGCGCGTGGAGATGTAGTTCATGTCGTTCCTGGTCCTCAGTTCAGCGCTTCCATGCGCAGCTTCGTCACCTTCGAGACCACCGTCGCGAGGCTTTCGATCTGCGCGATCGCCTTGTTGACGTGCTTCTCGAGCGTCTCGTGCGTGATCAGGACGATGTCGGTTTCGCCGTTCGCGTCGTCGACCTGCTCCGATTCCTTCTGCAGCAGCGCGTCGATCGAGATGCCCGTCTCGGCGAGCAGGCGCGTGATGTCCGCGAGCACGCCGGTCTGGTCGGCCACGCGCAGGCGCAGGTAATAGCCGCTCGTCACTTCCTCGATCGGCAGGATCGGCGTGTTCGACAGGCTGTCCGGCTGGAACGCGAGATGCGGCACGCGATGCTCGGGGTCGGCCGTATGCAGCCGCGTGACGTCGACGAGATCCGCGACGACCGCCGACGCGGTCGGCTCCGCGCCCGCGCCCTTGCCGTAGTACAGCGTCGTGCCGACCGCGTCGCCGTGCACGACGACCGCGTTCATCGCGCCTTCGACGTTCGCGAGCAGGCGCTTCTCGGGAATCAGCGTCGGGTGCACGCGCAGCTCGATGCCGTTTTCGGCGCGGCGCGTGATGCCGAGCAGCTTGATCCGGTAGCCGAGCTCTTCCGCGTAGCGGATGTCGGTCGCGTCGAGCTTGCTGATGCCTTCGACGTACGCGCGGTCGAACTGGACCGGCACGCCGAACGCGATCGCGCTCATGATGGTCGCCTTGTGCGCGGCGTCGACGCCTTCGATGTCGAAGGTCGGATCGGCTTCCGCGTAGCCGAGCTCCTGCGCGGCCTTCAGCGCGGTCGCGAAGTCGAGCCCGCGGTCGCGCATTTCCGACAGGATGTAGTTCGTCGTGCCGTTGATGATGCCCGCGATGTACTGGATGCGGTTGGCGGTCAGGCCTTCGCGCAGCGCCTTGATGATCGGAATGCCGCCGGCCACGGCCGCCTCGAACGCGACCATCACGCCCTTCGCGCGCGCGGCTTCGAAGATCTCGGTGCCGTGCACCGCGAGCAGCGCCTTGTTCGCCGTCACGACGTGCTTGCCGTTCGCGATCGCGCGCAGCACGAGCTCGCGCGCGATGCCCGTGCCGCCGATCATCTCGGCGATGATCGCGATCGACGGATCGTCCACCACCGCGTTGAAATCATCGGTGATCTGCGCGCCGCCGGCGTCACCGCCGAGCGCGGCCTGCGCCTTGGCCGGGTTGCGCACGGCAATGCGCGCGACCTCGATGCCGCGCCCCGCGCGGCGCTTGATTTCTTCCTGGTTGCGGTTCAGCACCGTGAAGGTGCCGCTGCCGACGGTGCCGAAGCCCAACAGGCCAACTTTGATCGGTTCCATGCTGCGTGTGGTCGATGAGTAAGAATGAATGATTGAATGCCGGGGGACTCCGTCCGCTCAGACGGAATGGCGCTTGCGGTAGCCGTCGAGGAAGCGCGCGATCCGGTTGATCGAATCGGTCAGGTCGTCGAGGTTCGGCAGGAACACCACGCGGAAGTGATCCGGGGCCGCCCAGTTGAAGCCCGTTCCCTGCACGAGCAGCACACGCTCCTCGAGCAACAGGTCGAGGATGAACTGCTGGTCGTTCTGGATCGGATAGAGCTTGGGATCGAGGCGCGGGAACATGTACAGCGCGGCCTGCGGCTTCACGCAGGTCACGCCGGGAATCGACGTGAGCATGTCGTACGCGAGCTCGCGCTGCTTGTACAGGCGCCCGCTCGGCACGATCAGCTCGTTGATGCTCTGGTAGCCGCCGAGCGCGGTCTGGATCGCGAACTGCCCGGGTACGTTCGCGCACAGGCGCATCGACGACAGGATCCCGAGGCCTTCCAGGTAATCGTTCGCGCGCCGGCGATTGTCGCCGCCCAGGCCCGACACGGCCATCCAGCCCGCGCGGTAGCCGCACGAGCGATAGCTCTTCGACAGGCTGTTGAACGTGACGGTGATCACGTCTTCCGACAGCGAACCCAGCGCGGTGTGCTCCAACCCGTCATAGACGATCTTGTCGTAGACCTCGTCGGCGAACACGATCAGCCCGTACTCGCGCGCGATCTCGAGCAGTTCGAGCAGCAATTCGTCGGAATAAAGGGCGCCCGTCGGGTTGTTCGGGTTGATCACGACGATCGCCTTGGTGTTCGGCGTGATCTTGCGGCGGATGTCGTCGGGGTCGGGCATCCACGCGTTCTGCTCGTCGCACACGTAATGCACCGGCGTGCCGCCCGACAGGCTCACGGCGGCCGTCCACAGCGGATAGTCGGGCGCCGGCAGCAGCACCTCGTCGCCGTCGTTCAGGAGCGCCTGGGTCGCCATCACGATCAGTTCGGACGCGCCGTTGCCGATGTAGATGTCGTCGAGGCCGACGCCGACGACGCCCTTTTGCTGCGTGTAGTGCATCACGGCCTTGCGGGCCGAGAACACGCCCTTCGAATCCGAATAGCCGGACGACGCCGGCAGGTTGCGGATCATGTCCTGGATGATCTCGTCCGGCGCGTCGAACCCGAACGGCGCGAGGTTGCCGATGTTCAGCTTGATGATGCGGTGGCCTTCTTCCTCGAGGCGCTTCGCGTGCTCGAGCACCGGGCCACGGATGTCGTAGCAGACGTTGAGCAGCTTGTTCGACTTCTGAATCGGTTTCACGACGACACGGTTCCTGGGTTGGCCTTGCGGCCGGGGGGACGGGATCAAAACTGGAGAGCGGACGGTCTGTGCGCGCTGTCTAGACTGGGGAAAAAGCGGGCGGTCGGACGGCGCTTGTGACGACGCACGACGCAAGTGGCGCCCGGGGGCGACCAAAAAGTTATAATTTAGCGGATTTTGGCCGACTTTCGCAATGCACCATGGCCGCTGCGGGCCCGCGCCGTCAGGCGTCCCCGTGTGCGCCGGTCGCGAAACCGGCCGTCCGGGCCCGTGCGGCCCGTGCCAGACACTCCCCTACGGAAACCGCGGATTACCGATTTGAAACTGCACCAGGACGCGAGCGGCGCGCTCAACACCGTCACCGGCTACGGCCCCGATTATGTCGACGTCAACCTCCAACGCCACGAAGGGAGCGTCATCGTACTGCCCGGCGCACCGGTGCGGGAATGGCCGGTGTCGTCGTTCGACGCACTCGCCCCCGAGCATTTCGCGATGCTGCTCGACCCGGCGCCCGAGCTCGTGATATTCGGCAGCGGCGCGCGGCTGCGCTTCCCGCACCCGCGGCTCGTGGCCGCGCTCACGGCCCAGCGGATCGGCGTCGAGACGATGGATTTCCAGGCCGCCTGCCGCACCTACAACATCCTGATGGCCGAGGGCCGCAAAGTTGCCGCCGCGCTCTTAATTGAACGTTAATCCCCGATGCGGTAAAACACGGGCCGGCGCGCCGGATCGATCCCCGGATCATCACCCGGATCGCTACCGGCAGGCCGCCCGCCCCCGGCGCAACCCGCCGGCGGCCCATCACAACAACCAACAGGCTGAAAATCCATGAACGATACGCCGTCGAGGCTACCGCTCAATCGCATCACGCTCGCCCTTCTGTTCATCGCGCTCGCGATCGTCTGGTTCGCGCCGCTCGGGCTGCGCCACCTGATCCCGAGCGACGAAGGCCGCTACGCGGAGATGGCCCGGGAAATGTTCGTCACCGGCGACTGGATCACGCCGCGCTACAACGGCTACAAGTACTTCGAGAAGCCGCCGCTGCAGACCTGGCTGAACGCGCTCACGTTCGCGTGGTTCGGCATCGGCGAGTGGCAGGCGCGCCTCTACACGGGCCTCGCCAGCTTCGCCGGCGTGCTGCTGGTCGGCTTCACCGGCGCGCGCCTGTTCAACCCGTTGTCGGGCTTCCTCGCGGCCGTCGTGCTCGCGTGCTCGCCGTACTGGAACCTGATGGGCCACTTCAACGCGCTCGACATGGGGCTCGCGTTCTGGATGGCGCTGTCGCTCTGCTCGCTGCTGCTCGCGCAGCGCCCCGGGCTGCGCGCGGGCGCGGTGCGCGGCTGGATGTGGGCCTGCTGGGCCGCGATGGCGTTCGCCGTGCTGTCGAAAGGCCTCGTCGGCCTGATCCTGCCCGGCGCCGTGCTGGTGCTCTATACGCTGGTCGCCCGCGACTGGGCGCTGTGGAAGCGGCTCTATCTGGTGAGCGGCCTCGTGATTTTCTTCGCGATCGTCACGCCGTGGTTCGTGCTCGTCCAGCAGCGCAACCCCGAGTTCTTCAACTTCTTCTTCATCGTCCAGCAGTTCCGCCGCTACCTGACCCCGGAACAGAACCGCCCGGGCCCGCTCTACTACTTCGTGCCGGTGCTGCTGGTCGGCTTCCTGCCGTGGCTGTCGGTCGCGTGGCAGAGCGTCCGCCACGCGCTGCGCATGCCGCGCCAGCCGAACGGCTTCTCCCCGATGCTCGTGCTGCTGATCTGGAGCGCGTTCATCTTCCTGTTCTTCAGCGTGTCGCATTCGAAGCTGATCTCGTATGTGCTGCCGGTCGCGCCGGCGCTCGCGCTGATGATCGGCGCGTATCTGCCGCTGATGACCGCGGAGCGGTTCCGCCGCCACCTGCTCGGCTATCTCGTGTTCTTCATCGTCGCGGCGTTCGGGATCATCTTCCTCGCGTACCAGGGCGACGCCCGCACGCCGAACGCGCTGTACCGCACGTTCCAGATCTGGCTGTACGCGGGCCTCGCGGTGGCGGCCGCGCTGACGTTCGCCGCCGCCTGGCTGAACCGCCGCGTGGGCGTCGCGGCCGCGATCACCGCGTTCGGCGCCGCGTGGCTCGCGTTCGGCACGATCGGCGGCACCGGTCACGACGAGTTCGGCCGCTACAGCTCGGGCGCGCTGCTCGCGCCCGCCGTGCGCGCCGAACTGGCGAAGCTGCCGCCCGACACGCCGTTCTACTCGATCGAGATGCTCGATCACACGTTCCCGTTCTATATGGGCCACACGACGATCATGGTCCAGCGCCAGGACGAGCTCGCATTCGGCATCTCGGTCGAGCCGAACAAATGGATCCCGACCGTCGACCAATGGATCGAACGCTGGAAGCAGGAAACCCATGCGCTCGCGATCATGCCGCCCGGCCAGTACGACACGCTGCTCAAGCAGGGCGTGCCGATGCGCGTGATCGCGCGCGACAACCGCCGCGTGATCGTCGAGAAACCGCAATCGTAAGGACGTCCACCGCATGAATCCCGTTTCGCTCGTCTGCATCGTCACTGGCGTGATGCTCAATGCCTGTGCGCAACTTCTGCTGAAAGCAGGCGTCAACGCAGTTGGACACTTCGAATTCAGCCGCGCGAACATCATCCCGGTCGGCCTGAAGATCGCGACCCAGGTGCCGATCATCGGCGGCCTCGCCTGCTACGTGCTGAGCGTCGTCGTCTGGATTCTCGGGCTGTCGCGGGTCGACGTGTCGATCGCGTATCCGATGCTGTCGCTCGGTTATGTGGTCAACGCGTTCGCAGCATGGTACCTGTTCGGCGAAGTGCTGTCGGTCCAGCGGCTCGTCGGCATCGGCATCATCCTGATCGGCGTGCTCGTGCTCGCGCGCAGTTGAGCGTGCCGGGCGGGCCCAGGTGCACCCACGCGCATTAAGCGTCCGCCTACAAAAAATCACGGTACGAATCCGCCAACCGGTGTTTAATGCCGGTTTCGGGCCGGACCGCCCGACCCCTTTATTACACGCCATTACAGGCTAACGTGTTCATGAGCCAGACTACCGCTCCGTTTCTGCCGTTCACCCGCCCCGAGATCGATGAGGAAACCATCCAGGGCGTCGTCGAAGTGCTGCGCTCGGGCTGGATCACCACCGGCCCGCAAAGCCAGAAATTCGAAGCCGCGCTGTCCGAGTATTGCGGCGGCCGTCCGGTCCGCGCGTTCAATTCGGGCACCTGCACGCTCGAGATCGGCCTGCGCATCGCAGGCGTCGGCCCCGGCGACGAGGTGATCACGACGCCGGCGACGTGGGTGTCGACCAGCAACGTGATTCTCGAGACCGGCGCGACGCCCGTGTTCGCCGACATCGACCCGGTCACGCGCAACATCGACCTCGACAAGCTCGAGCAGGCGATCACGCCGCGCACCAAGGCGATCATCCCGGTCTACCTGGCCGGCCTGCCGGTCGACATGGACCGCCTGTACGCGATCGCGCGCGCGCACAACCTGCGCGTGATCGAGGACGCCGCGCAGGCGCTCGGTTCGACGTGGCAAGGCAAGCGCATCGGCGCGTTCGGCGACATCGTGTCGTTCAGCTTCCACGCGAACAAGAACCTGACGACGATCGAAGGCGGCGCGCTCGTGCTGAACAACGAGGACGAGGCGATGCTCGCGCAGAAGTACCGGCTGCAGGGCATCACGCGCACCGGCCTGGACGGGATGGACTGCGACGTGCTCGGCGGCAAGTACAACCTGACGGATGTCGCCGCGCGCGTCGGCCTCGGCCAGCTGCCGCACCTCGAGCGCTTCACCGCGCAGCGCCGCGCGCTCGCGCGCGCGTATTTCGCCGCGCTCGGCGGCGGCCCGGCCGTGAAGCTGGGCCTCGGCCTGCCCGTCGCCGATTTCGAGAACAGCAACTGGCACATGTTCCAGGTCACGCTGCCGCTCGACCGGCTGTCGATCTCGCGCGCCGATTTCATGGCGCAGATGAAGGAACGCGGGATCGGCACGGGCGTCCACTACCCGGCCGTCCATCTTTTCACGCTGTATCGTGCGCGCGGCTTCAAGGAGGGCATGTTCCCCCACGCCGAACGGTACGGCGCATCGACCGTCACGCTGCCGCTCTTCACGCAGATGACGGAAGACGACGTGCGTCGCGTGGCCGACGCCATCAACCAGATTTGCGATCAATACGGAAAATAAGCGTACATGAATCACCTTGAAGCACGCGCCGGGCATCCGGGCGCCGCGAACCCGGAGGTATCGGTCATCATCCCCGTGTACAACGAGGAAGACGGCCTGGCTGCGCTGTTCGCGCGGCTCTACCCGGCACTCGACGCACTCGGCACGTCGTACGAAGTGATCCTGATCAACGACGGCAGCCGCGACCGCTCGGCCGCGATGCTCGCGGACCAGTTCCACGTGCGCCCCGACACGACGCGCGTCGTGCTGCTCAACGGCAACTACGGCCAGCACATGGCGATCCTTGCCGGCTTCGCGCAGTCGCGCGGCGACATCGTCATCACGCTCGATGCAGACCTGCAGAACCCGCCGGAGGAAATCGGCAAGCTGATCGAGAAGATGCGCGAGGGCTACGACTACGTCGGCTCGATCCGCAAGCAGCGGCAGGACAGCCTGTGGCGGCGCAAGGCGTCGCGGATGATGAACCGGCTGCGCGAGCGCATCACGCGGATCAAGATGACCGACCAGGGCTGCATGCTGCGCGCGTACAGCCGCCGCATCATCGACACGATCAACGTGTGCGGCGAAGTCAACACGTTCATCCCCGCGCTCGCCTACACGTTCGCGCAGAATCCGACCGAAATCGAGGTCGCGCACGAGGAGCGCTTCGCGGGCGAGTCGAAGTACTCGCTGTACAGCCTGATCCGGCTGAACTTCGACCTCGTGACGGGCTTCTCGGTCGTGCCGCTGCAGTGGCTCTCGTTCATCGGCGTGATCCTGTCGCTCGGCTCCGCCGCGCTGTTCGTGCTGCTGCTCGTGCGCCGCTTCATCGTCGGCGCGGAAGTGCAAGGTGTGTTCACGCTGTTCGCGATCACGTTCTTCCTGCTCGGCGTGATCATCTTCGCGCTGGGCCTGCTCGGCGAATACATCGGCCGCATCTACCAGCAGGTGCGTGCGCGGCCGCGCTACCTGGTCCAGGCCGTGCTCGAACAGCACGACGGCATCCCGGCGGTGCCGGGCATGAACCGCACAGAGGCCGCGCAATGAAGCCGCGAGCCGTCGTCTTCGCGTATCACAACGTCGGTGTGCGCTGCCTGCAGGTGCTGCTGGCACGCGGTGTCGACGTCGCGCTCGTCGTCACGCACGAGGACAACCCGAACGAGAACATCTGGTTCGGCAGCGTCGCATCGGTTGCCGCCGAGCACGGGATTGCGGTCGCCACGCCGGCCGACCCCGCCGACCCGGCGCTGCGCCGCGCGGTGTCCGACGCGCAGCCGGACTTCATCTTCTCGTTCTATTACCGCCACATGCTGCCGGTGGACCTGCTCGCGATCGCGCCGCGCGGCGCGTACAACATGCACGGTTCGCTGCTGCCGAAATACCGGGGTCGGGTACCGACCAACTGGGCCGTGCTGAACGGCGAAACGGAAACCGGCGCGACGCTGCACGAGATGGCCGCGAAGCCGGACGCCGGCGCGATCATCGGCCAGACCGCGGTGCCGATCCTGCCGGACGACACGGCCGCGCAGGTGTTCGACAAGGTGACGGTGGCCGCCGAGCAGACGCTCTGGCGCGCGCTGCCCGCGCTGCTCGCGGGCGAGGCGCCGCACCTGCCGAACGATCTCGCGAGCGGCAGCTACTACGGCGGGCGCAAGCCGGAGGACGGCCGCATCGACTGGTCGAAGCCGGCCGCGCAGGTCTACAACCTGGTGCGCGCGGTCGCGCCCCCGTATCCGGGCGCGTTCACCGACGTCGCCGGCACACGTTTCGTGATCGCGCGCGCGCGCGTCGCGGCGCCCGGCAGCGCCGCCGCCGCGGCCGCGGCGGATTTGCCGCCCGGCCTGCACGTAAGCGATAATGCGCTATTCGGCGTCTGCGGCGACAGCCGCGCCCTATCCATTCTCGAGCTGTGGCAGCAGCGCGACGGCAGCGAAACCGTCGTGACGCCCGCGGAATTCGCGCAGTTCATTCATTCTTCCCGTCATTCATGAAAGCAAAAAAAGTCCTGATCCTGGGTGTGAACGGCTTCATCGGCCATCACCTGTCGAAGCGCATTCTTGAAACCACCGATTGGGAAGTGTTCGGCATGGACATGCAGACCGATCGGCTGGGCGACCTCGTCAACCACGAGCGGATGCATTTCTTCGAAGGCGACATCACGATCAACAAGGAGTGGGTCGAGTATCACGTGAAGAAGTGCGACGTGATCCTGCCGCTCGTGGCGATCGCGACGCCCGCGACCTACGTCAAGCAGCCGCTGCGCGTGTTCGAGCTCGACTTCGAGGCGAACCTGCCGATCGTGCGTTCGGCCGTCAAGTACGGCAAGCACCTCGTGTTCCCGTCGACCTCCGAGGTCTACGGCATGTGCTCGGACGAGCAGTTCGATCCGGACGCATCGGCGCTCACCTACGGCCCGATCAACAAGCCGCGCTGGATCTACGCGTGCTCGAAACAGCTGATGGACCGCGTGATCTGGGGCTACGGTATGGAAGGCCTGAACTTCACGCTGTTCCGTCCGTTCAACTGGATCGGCCCGGGCCTCGACTCGATCTACACGCCGAAGGAAGGCAGCTCGCGCGTCGTCACGCAGTTCCTCGGCCACATCGTGCGCGGCGAGAACATCAGCCTCGTCGACGGCGGCTCGCAGAAGCGCGCGTTCACCGACATCGACGACGGCATCAGCGCGCTGATGAAGATCATCGACAACAAGAACGGCGTCGCGTCGGGCAAGATCTACAACATCGGGAATCCGAAGAACAACTTCTCGGTTCGCGAGCTCGCGCACAAGATGCTCGAACTGGCCGCCGAATACCCGGAATACGCCGGCTCCGCGAAGCAGGTTCAGCTCGTCGAAACGACGTCGGGCGCCTACTACGGCAACGGCTATCAGGACGTGCAGAACCGCGTGCCGAAGATCGACAACACGATGCAGGAACTCGCTTGGGCGCCGCAATCGACGTTCGACGACGCACTGCGCAAGATCTTCGAAGCGTATCGCGGCCATGTCGCCGACGCGCGCGCGCTGGTCGAGCAGAACTGACGGGACGCTCGCTTGGCTCGTATCGTCCTCAAGATCGACGTCGACACGCTGCGCGGCACGCGCGAAGGCGTGCCGAACCTCGCGCGCATCTTCGACCGCTTCAGTGCGCGCGCGACCTTCCTCTTCAGCCTCGGGCCCGATCACACGGGCTGGGCGCTGCGGCGCGTATTCCGCCCCGGCTTCCTGAAGAAGGTGTCGCGCACGTCGGTGGTCGAGCATTACGGCGTGAAGCAGCTGATGTACGGCGTGCTGTTGCCGGGCCCCGATATCGGCCGCCGTGCGATCGCCGACATGCGCGCGATCCACGAAGCCGGTTTCGAATGCGGGATCCATACGTGGGATCACGTGTACTGGCAGGACAACGTGCGCGTGCGCGATCGCGACTGGACCGCGCGTGAAATGCAGAAGAGCCACGCGCGCTTCATCGACATCTTCGGCGCGCCGCCCGTCACGCACGGCGCGGCCGGCTGGCAGATGAACGACTCCGCGTTCGAGCAGATCGACGCATGGGGAATGCGCTACGCATCCGACGGTCGCGGCCATTCGCCGTACCTGCCCGTGGTCGGCGGCCGCACGCTGTCGCATGTGCAGATGCCGACCACGCTGCCGACGCTCGACGAAGTGCTCGGTATCGACGGCATCGACACGCACAACGTCGCCGCGCACATCCTGAAGTTCACGCAAGCCAATCCGCACGACCAGGTGTTCACGCTGCACGCGGAACTGGAAGGCCAGAAGCTCGCGCCGGTGTTCGAACAGCTGCTCGCCGGCTGGCGCGCGCAGGGCCATACGTTTGCGACGATGGGCGACTACCACGCGACGCTGGACCGCGACTCGCTGCCATCGTACCCTGTCACGTGGGGCGAAATCCCCGGCCGCTCCGGCGAACTGATCGTCCAGCCCGACTGAGCGTGCGCGCGCGCCGGCACGCCGCCCCGCCCTTGCGGCGTGCCGCGGCGACGCCCCGCCGAACCGCGCCGCCCGAGCGGCGCCTTTCCATAACAACAGGAGAAACACGTGTCTGTCGAAGTTGACCGTCAAGTTCCCGATTTCACCGCACCGGCTACGGGTGGCGACATTTCGCTGTCCGGCCTGAAGGGCAGGAAGCTCGTCCTGTATTTCTATCCGAAGGACAACACGCCGGGCTGCACGACCGAAGGCCTGCAGTTCCGCGATCTCTATCCGAAGTTCAACAAGGCTGGCGCCGAAGTCATCGGCGTGTCGCGCGACAGCCTGCGCTCGCATGACAATTTCAAGGCAAAGCTCGAGCTGCCGTTTCCGCTGATTTCCGATGCCGACGAAGCGCTGTGCGCGCTGTTCGATGTCATCAAGATGAAGAAAATGTATGGCAAGGAAGTGCGCGGAATCGAGCGTTCGACGTTCCTGATCGACGCCGACGGCGTGCTCCGCCAGGTATGGCGCGGCATCAAGGTGCCCGGCCACGTGGACGACGTGCTAAGTGCTGTACAAGCGCTTTGAGCCGCGCTATATTGGGCCGCAATGAATGCCAGTTCGCCCCATATTTCTCGTAGCTGCGCCGGTGCCCGTTGCGTTGCTTGCCGGCACCTGACGCGCATCACGACGGTATCAGCCGAGCCGCATGTCCCGGTCCACGGGGCAGCGGCTTTTTTTTATGGACTGCGTGCCGGCTCTCGGTCCGGCCGTCATCTCGTCAAGGAGTTGACCGACACTTAGGCGAACCGGCTCGACGAAATTCCTGTGCGCCACCGCGCGCAAACTGCATGCGTCTACGTCACGCAGGATGCGATCAGCGGCGCACTTCATGCGACACGATTCCTCCCGAGGGACACCATGCCTTTGCCTACCCCCCCCAGCAAGCTCGGCAGCCTGCTGCCGCCCGACGAATACAAGGCGAAAGCGCGGCCCGCGAAAGCCGCGAAGAAATCCGCCGAAGGGGACGCATCCACAGCCGGTGACTACGGTCCGGCCAGCGTGGCCCAACCGATGACCGAAGCCGCGAACACGACCGCACCGCTGCGCGCCGTCGCGTCGTCGGAGCACGACACCGCAAGCACGCCCGCACGCGGCCGCAAGTCCCGGCAGACGGCTGCGTTGCTGCAGCCGATGCCGGCGCCGGCCGTACCGGCGGCACCCGCGGCACCCGCTGCGCCGGTCGTTGCACGCAACGACAAGCCGGCCGCCGGCAAACCGTCCGCGGCGCCCGCGCGCGATGCCGGCGCCGCGACGAAGTCGCGCAGCCGCAAGCCGGCCGAAGCCGAACTGCAGAAGCTGTTCGTGCTCGACACCAACGTGCTGATGCACGACCCGAGCAGCCTCTTCCGCTTCGAGGAACACGACGTCTATCTGCCGATGATGACGCTCGAGGAACTCGACAACCACAAGAAGGGGATGTCCGAAGTCGCGCGTAACGCCCGCCAGGTGAGCCGCACGCTCGACGCGCTGGTCGCCGACGGCGGCCCGATCTCGGCCGGCATTCCGCTGTCGCGCCTCGGCAGCCGCGAGGCACTTGGCCGCCTGTACTTCCAGACGAAGCTCACGGACATCGCGCCGATCGAAGGCCTGCCCGAAGGCAAGGCCGACAACCAGATCCTCGGCGTCGTGCGCGCGCTGCAGCGCGACCGGCCGGACCGCCAGGTCGTGCTGGTGTCGAAAGACATCAACATGCGGATCAAGGCGCACGCGCTCGGCCTGCCCGCTGAAGACTACTTCAACGACCAGGTACTCGAGGACAAGGATCTCCTCTACAACGGCGTGCGCGAACTGCCGCAGGATTTCTGGACCAAGCACGCGAAGGGCATGGAGAGCTGGCAGGACACGAAGACGGGCACCACGTACTACCGCGTGACCGGCCCGCTCGTCGCGTCGATGCTCGTCAACGAGTTCGTCTATCTGGAGCCGCAGAACGGCGAGCCGACGTTCCACGCGATCGTCCGCGAGCTGAACGGCAAGACGGCGCTGCTCCAGACGCTGCGCGACTACAGCCACCACAAGAACAACGTGTGGGGCATCACCGCGCGCAACCGCGAGCAGAATTTCGCGCTGAACCTGCTGATGAACCCGGAGATCGACTTCGTCACGCTGCTTGGCCAGGCCGGCACCGGCAAGACGCTCGTCGCGCTCGCGGCCGGCCTCGCGCAGGTGCTCGACGACAAGCGCTACAACGAGATCATCGTGACGCGCGCGACCGTGCCCGTCGGCGAGGACATCGGCTTCCTGCCCGGCACCGAGGAAGAGAAGATGCAGCCGTGGATGGGTGCATTCGACGACAACCTCGAGGTGCTGCAGAAGACCGACGACGCGGCCGGCGAATGGGGCCGTGCGGCGACGCAGGAGCTGATCCGTTCGCGCCTGAAGGTGAAGAGCATGAACTTCATGCGCGGCCGCACGTTCGTCGACAAGTACCTGATCATCGACGAAGCGCAGAACCTGACGCCGAAGCAGATGAAGACGCTCGTGACGCGCGCGGGCCCCGGCACGAAGATCGTGTGCCTCGGCAACATCGCACAGATCGACACGCCTTACCTGACCGAAGGCAGCTCGGGCCTGACCTACGTCGTCGACCGCTTCAAGGGCTGGGGCCACAGCGGCCACGTGACGCTCGCGCGCGGCGAACGCTCGCGGCTCGCCGACTACGCGTCGGATATCCTGTAACGCGACACGCCGGCCCTCGCCGGCCGTCGACGCCACGCGGCGCTCCATTTTACGGAGCGCCGTTTTTATTTTTGGGGTCGGAAACGTTGGTCACGCCTCGTAACGCAACGACCTCACTTACGCACGAAACTTCAAGTAAATTCTCAGGAATGGTTGCCTGAGCCCCGCCGGAACGTCTACCATCGGGTCTGTCTGTTGTCATACGATTGGCGAGCGCGCCGCGCTCGCCCGCCTCGCCATGCTTCGAATCTGGGTTCCCGTCGCCGTCGTTTCGCTGCTCGCGGCCTGCTCCAGCGTGCCGCCGCAGTCGGAATCGCGCACCTCCGGCATGAAGATCACCACCCCGCGCGCGTTCCCGCCACCCGCCAATTTCCCGAAATTCGTCGATCACAGCGTCGGCCAGGAAGAAATATCGATCCAGGCGATGAGCCTCGTCGGCGTGCCGTATCGCTGGGGCGGCAACACGCCGACGAGCGGTTTCGACTGCAGCGGGCTCGTGCGCTACGTGATCGGCCGCGCGGCCGACGTGAACCTGCCGCGCACGACCGCCGACATGAGCAGCCGCGGCGTGTCGATCGACCCCGACCAGGTGGCGCCGGGCGACCTGATCTTCTTCAATACGACCGGACGCCCGCACTCGCACGTCGGCATCTATGTCGGCAAGCTGCGCTTCGTCAACGCGCCATCGACCGGCGGCACCGTGCGGCTCGATTATTTGACGAACCCGTACTGGGCGAAGCGCTTCGACGGCATTCGCCGTGTCGCGCCGCCGCGCGGCACACCGGCGCCGTTCGATACGCCGACCTACGAGGCACGACGCGATGCGCCGCCGGCCGCACCCGCTGTCGTGACCGCCGCCGCGCCACGGCAGCCCGCCTATGCCGCCGCGCAAGCAAGCGCTGCCCCGTCTCCCGCTCCGGTCGCGCAAGCCGCGGGCGTCGTATCGACCGCTGCGGTGGCTCCGGCGGCCGCGCCCGCCGCCGATCCGTACGAACCGCCGCCGCCGCGCGTGCAGGCTGCCCGTCAGCAGGCAACTTCCACGAACGGCGACATGCTCGCTGCGACCGCGCATGCAGCACCGGCCGGCCCGGCAGAGGTCGGCACGCAGATTCCGACGACGGCACTGACCGCCGCTCAGGCTGCCGCTTTCGACGACGAACCGCCGCCCGCTGCCGCGCCGTCGCCGCGCACCATCGAGCCCGTGCAGGTGTTGCGTGCGTCGACGCAATCCGCGCCCGTCAGCGCGCGCACCGGCACCGCGGACGATCCGATCGCCCGCTTCGCGAACGGCAGTTACTGATCCGGTTCATTCTCGGCGGCAACCGCGTCATTCGCCGCACCTTTTCCGATCACCAAAGAAAATGCGCCGCAACCTTTCGGTTGGCGGCGCATTTCGTGTCGAGGCGGAAGCGTCGGAATCAGAAGATCTGGTGGCCGACCCACCATCCGCCGGCCGCGATCAGCGCGGATGCCGGAATCGTCAGCACCCATGCCCACACGATGTTGCCGGCGACGCCCCAGCGCACGGCCGACAGCTTCTGCGTCGCGCCGACACCGACGATCGCACCGGTGATCGTGTGCGTGGTCGACACCGGAATACCGAGGAACGACGCGATGAACAGCGTGATCGCCCCGCCGCTTTCGGCACAGAAACCGCCGACCGGCTTGAGCTTCGTGATCTTCTGGCCCATCGTGCGCACGATGCGCCAGCCGCCGAACAGCGTACCGAGGCCCATCGACAGATAGCACGCGCCGATCACCCATGCAGGCGGCGCATCGGACGTCGTCGATGCATAGCCCGACGCGATCAGCAGCATCCAGATGATGCCGATCGTCTTCTGTGCGTCGTTGCCGCCGTGACCCAGGCTGTACAGCCCGGCCGACAGCAGCTGCAACCGCCGGAAGCGCCGGTCGACCTTGCTTGGCGCGGTGCGGAAATACAGCCACGACACGCCGAGCATGAACAGCGAACCGAGAATGAAGCCGAGCAGCGGCGAAATGAAGATGAACGCGACGGTCTTCATCAGGCCGTCGATGTTCAGCGCGCTCCAGCCCGACTTCGCGAGCGCCGAGCCGACGAGGCCGCCGATCAGCGCGTGCGACGAACTCGACGGGATCCCGTAGTACCACGTGATCACGTTCCAGCCGATCGCGCCGACCAACGCGCCGAACACGACGTAGTGGTCAACGATCTCCGGATCGATCGTGCCTTTGCCGACCGTCTGTGCCACCTTCAGGTGGAAGATGAAATACGCGATGACGTTGAACGCGGCCGCGAACACGACGGCCTGCTGGGGCTTCAGCACCCCGGTGGACACCACGGTGGCGATCGAGTTCGCCGCGTCGTGGAAGCCGTTCATGAAGTCGAATACGAGCGCGACGAGCACCAGCGTCGCGACCATCCATAGGGCAAGTTGTATCGAATGCATCGTGGTCCGCTCAGGCGTTTTCCAGCACGATGCCTTCGATGATGTTCGCGACGTCCTCGCACTTGTCGGTGATCTCCTCGAGCAGCTCGTAGATCGCCTTCAGCTTGATGAGCGTCTTCACGTCGTCTTCCTCGCGGAACAGCTTCGACATCGCCGAGCGCAGCACGCGGTCGGCCTCCGACTCCCAGCGGTCGATCTCTTCACATTGCTTGAGGATCTGCGCCGACTGCTTCATGTCGGACAGCATGCCGACGGCTTGCTGCACGTGCTGGGCCGACTGCGTGACGATGTGCGCGAGCTGGCTCGCCTCGGACGTGACGGAGCGCACGTCGTACAGCGACACGGCCGTCGCGACGTCTTCCATCAGGTCGAGGATGTCGTCCATCGTCGTGATCAGCTTGTGGATTTCGTCGCGATCGAGCGGCGTGATGAAGGTCTTGTGCAGCAGATCGATCGCTTCGTGCGTCAGCTTGTCAGCGGCCTTCTCGGCAATTTGCACGTTTTGCTTGTGAATCTCGGCGTCGGCGAGATTGTCGATCAGCAGTTCGAGCTCGCGGCCACCGGAAACGATGTGCTTCGCGTGCGCGTTGAAGAGTTCAAAGAACTTGCCCTCGGTGGGCATGAATCGACCGAACATGGGATTCCTGAGAGATTGTCAAACTACTGTCACGAAAACGGGCGACATTGTACCGTTTCCGGTCGGGCCGCGCCGCGCGCATATGCGCACGGCGGGATTGGATACAACGTTTGGCGATTTAGGGCTTTACATCCGGCGTCACTCGCCGTAGAAGGCCTGTGCCCCCGCAAAGTTGTCGAACTTCGTGAATTGCCCCAGGAACGTGAGCCGAACGGGGCCGATCGGACCGTTACGCTGCTTGCCGATGATGATTTCGGCCGTGCCCTTGTCAGGGCTGTCCGGGTTGTAGACTTCGTCGCGATAAATGAACAGGATCACGTCCGCATCCTGTTCGATTGCGCCCGATTCGCGCAAATCGGACATCACCGGACGCTTGTTCGGACGCTGTTCGAGGCCGCGGTTCAGCTGCGACAGTGCGATCACCGGCACGTCCAGCTCCTTGGCCAGACTCTTCAGCGATCGCGAGATTTCCGAGATTTCGGTCGCGCGGTTCTCGCCCTGCGACGAACCCGACATCAGCTGCAGGTAGTCGACGATGATCAGGCCGAGCTTGCCGCATTGCCGTGCGAGACGCCGCGCGCGCGAGCGCAATTCCATCGGGTTCAGGCCACCCGTCTCGTCGATGAAGAGCTGCGCCTCGCTCATCTTCTGCACCGCGTGCGTCAGTTTCGGCCAGTCCTCGTCGGTCAGGCGGCCGGTACGCATCCGGTGCTGGTCGAGCCGGCCGATCGAGCCGAGCATACGCATCACGAGCTGGGTGCCCGGCATTTCCATCGAGAACACCGCGACCGGCAGCCCGTACTCGACCGCGACGTATTCGCCGATGTTCATCGACAAGGCGGTCTTACCCATCGACGGGCGCCCCGCCACGATGATCAACTCACCACCGTGCATCCCGGACGTCATCCGGTCGAGATCGACGAAGCCCGTCGGCGTGCCGGTGACGTCGCTCGGGTTCGCGGTGTGGTACAGCGTGTCGATGCGCTCGACGACCTGCGTGAGCAGCGGGCCGATCTCGAGGAAGCCCTGGTTGCCGCGCGCACCTTCTTCCGCGATCGAGAACACCTTCGATTCGGCTTCGTCGAGCAGCTGGCGGACTTCCTTGCCCTGCGGATTGAACGCGTCGGCCGAGATTTCGTCGGCGACCGATACGAGCCGGCGCAGCACCGCACGGTCGCGCACGATTTCCGCATAGCGGCGGATGTTGGCCGCACTCGGCGTGTTCTGCGCGAGTGCGTTCAGGTACGCGAGGCCGCCGACGTCGTCGGCCTTGCCGGACGTGGTCAGCGCTTCGTACACGGTCACGACGTCGGCCGGACGCGTCGATGCGATCAGCCGGCCGATGTGCTCGTAGATGATCCGGTGGTCGTAGCGATAGAAGTCGCCCTGCGACAGGAAATCGGCAATCCGGTCCCATGCCGCGTTGTCGAGCAACAGGCCGCCGAGCACCGACTGCTCGGCTTCGACCGAGTGCGGCGGGACTTTCAGCGATTCGATTTGAGGATCTTGCGGCGCGTTCATGGGTTGGGATTATCGCGAATAACCTACGACGTTGCTAGAGACGGGCGCCGCCGAACAGGCAATAAAAAAGGCAGGCCCCGGTTGCCCGGGCACCTGCCCTTGTCCGGACAGCGGAAGCCGCCCGGGAAGCTTGCGTACGACGCTTACGCGTGGTCGCCGATCACGTTGATCGTGACGTCGACGACGACGTCCGTGTGCAGCGCGACCTGGACGGTGTGCTCGCCGATCATCTTCAGCGGGCCTTCCGGCATGCGAACCTGCAGCTTCTCGACTTCGTAGCCTGCCTTCTTCAGCAGTTCCGCGATGTCGCCGTTCGTGACCGAGCCGAACAGACGGCCGTCAACGCCCGACTTCTGCGTGATTTCGAACGATTGGCCGTTCAGCTTCTCGCCGACTGCCTGCGATGCCGCCAGCTTCTCGGCGGCGACCTTTTCGAGTTCAGCGCGGCGAACTTCGAATTCGGCGATCGCTTCCTTCGTTGCACGGCGAGCCTTGCGGTTCGGGATCAGGAAGTTGCGAGCGTAACCGTCCTTGACCTTGACGATGTCGCCGAGGTTACCCAGATTGGCGACTTTTTCCAACAGAATGATTTGCATTCGAATTCTCCTTATTGCGTCGCCTGATTACGCCTTGTGCTGATCGGTGTACGGCAGCAGCGCGAGGAAACGCGCACGCTTGATGGCCGTATCCAGCTGACGCTGATAGTGCGCCTTCGTACCCGTCAGACGAGCCGGCGTGATCTTGCCGTTTTCGCCGATGAAGTCCTTCAGCGTTTCCGTATCTTTGTAGTCGATCTGGTCGACGCCGGCTGCCGTGAAACGGCAGAACTTCTTGCGCTTGAAGAGCGGGTTTTGTTGCTGACGACGCTTGTCGAATTTCTTACCAGTCGGGCGGGCCATGATTTCAGTCCTTTCCAATGTCCTGCAATGCAGTGATGTGAAACACCAAGGTTCTCGCGTTGCGGCTTTTCTTTGCCAGGAAGCCCGTGAACAGCGTTTCGACGCCCATTTCACGGCTTTCCAGCCTGCCGCTCGCCTCACCGGCCGCCACCGCGTCGATCGTCATTTCGACCTGACGGGGAATGCCTGCTTCGACAACTTCCGTGCGGTGGTGCAACGTGGCGCTTGCGATCGGAACACCTGCCGGCGTATATCGCACCGGTGCGCGTTCGACGACGCTCGCCGTCAATTGCAACCTGTTCACGTGAGTAGCGCGCTCCTTGATGGCTTAATGAATGACGAACTTAAGCCTGCGCTTCGGTCGGCTGAGCAGCAGCCGCCTTCTTGGCTTCTTCGCGCTGAACTTCCTTCATCATCGGCGACGGGCCGGTCTCGGCCTTCTTCATCTTGACGATGAGGTGGCGCAGCACGGCGTCGTTGAACTTGAACGCGTGTTCGAGTTCGTCGAGCGTCGTCTGGTCGCACTCGATGTTCATGCAGACGTAGTGAGCCTTCGCGAGTTTCTCGATCATGTAGGCCAGTTGGCGACGGCCCCAGTCTTCGACACGGTGGATCTGGCCGCCGTGCGTCGTGATCGTGGTCTTGTAACGCTCGATCATCGCGGGCACTTGCTCGCTTTGATCGGGGTGCACGATGAATACGATTTCGTAATGACGCATTACACACTCCTTGTGGATTGAAGCCACCCGGGCGTCTGAACCGGTGTGGCAAGTGAGAAGCCGAAGATTCTAACCCGGATACAGGGCGCATGCAACACCGATCGACGATTTCGGACCGGATTCAGCCATGTTTTCAAAGACTTGAACCCGCGCTGGCGGTCGAACGGCGGCTCGCGCGCCCGCTCGGGAATCGGGGGCGGAGCATCGCGCGCGGGTGACGGGCCGGCGCTGCGGCCCGCCGTCATTCGCCGCGCGCCCCGCCCAGCCGCGCGTCGAGCGCCGTCCTGAACGCGGCCAGCGCCGACGGCTCGGCGTCGGTCACGGCCCACCAGGTCATCCCGGCCGCCTCCCAGCGGTCGAGCGCGTAGCCCTGCGACACGGTCGCATATGGCGCCGCCTCCCCACCGCCGCCCGCCGGCCGCACGTACACGTCGATCACGTGCTGCCGGTAGCGGTACACGAGCACCGCGACGCGGCGGCGCCCGACGTAGTCGAGCCGGCCGCCCACGAGCGGGAAGCCGCTCGCCGACAGGTCCTCGACCGGTGGCGCATAGTCGAGCCGGCCGTTGAACCACGGCTTGACCGTATGCCGGTCGGTCGAGATCACGTCGATGTCGCGCGCCGACAGGCCGGCCCGCACGTGGCTCGCGACCAGTTCGTCGACCGTCTGGCCGGTTTCGGCGTGACGGGCGGACAGCGCGATCCCGGCCGCCGCGGCGAGCGCGACCACCAGCGCCACGCCCCAGCCGAGCCCGGGCACCGCCGTGACGCGCGGCCCCGGCCCGGCAGAGGCCGGGTGAGCCGATATGCCGCGTCCGGCCGGCCAGGAGAACCAGCGGCGCCCGCGCGATCGAGGCCGCGGCCGCGGCGCCGCATCAGGCTCCGGCGCCGCCGCGGCCGGCCCGCGCTCGCGCGCGCCGCCTGGCGCCGGCAGCGCCGCGAGGAGGCTCGCCCGCAGCGCATCGGGCGCGCGGTGATAATCGGCCTGCCGCACGGCCCGCGCCAGCACGACGATCCGCTCGCGTTCGCGGCGGCACGCATCGCACCCCTCGACATGCCGCTGGACGCGCAACGCATCGGGCGCCGACAGCTCGCGGTCGACGTCCGCGTCCAGCAAGGCTCGCGCTTCGTTACAGTCCATCGATCGCCTCCGATGCGGTTCCGCTCGCCGACGCACGCCCCGACGCGGGTCCGGACGGCGGCACCTGCGTGCCGCCCAGCAGCGCGGCAAGCCGGCGCCGGCCGCGCGAGAGCCGCGACATCACCGTGCCCACCGGCACGTCGGCGATCGCCGCGATCTCGCGGTAGCTCAAATCCTCCATCTCGCGCAGCACCAGCACCTCGCGGTATTCGGGTGGCAGCTTCGCGAGCGCCGCGTTCACGAGCCGCGCGTTCTCGCCGCGCAGCAGCTGCGCGAGCGGATCCCCGGGCGCCGGCTGCCAGTCGTCGGGCACCTCCGTGTCGTCGAGCGTGTCGGGCAGCGCAACCTCGTGCGCGTGGGTGCGGCGGCGCCACTCGGTGTACCAGGTGTGGCGCACGATGGTCAGCAGCCACGGCCGGGCGTTGTCGCCGCGGCACGAGTCGACGAAGCGCAGCGCGCGCATGCACGCGTCCTGGACGACGTCATCCGCGTCGCCCGGGTTGCCGCTCAGCCAGCGCGCGAGGTTGTACGCGGCGTCGAGATGCGGCAGCACGAGCGCGCGAAACCGCTCGCCGCGCGCGAGCGCATCGTCCTCTGCCCGCTCGTCGACCGCCTGTCCGGCTTGCCCCACATGGCCTCCCTGATCACGGCGGCCGAAGCCGCGCCCGTCTCGCGTCCGTGCTTGCGCCCGTTCTCGCGCCCGGTGCCCGGACAGACCGGCAGCGTGCGCACTCGATGACCTTACCGCCGCTGCACCGAGTTTATTCCCGCATGAAGCCGGTGAAGCGCAAAAAATGCCCGGACCTGCCGTGGCCGTTACGGCGTGCTGCTCCAGTAGCCGGGCCGCGCATACGCTTCGCGAAGGTAGTCGATGAAGTAGCGCACGCGCGCGGGCACGTAGCGCTGCTGCGGATAGACCGCGAGGATGTCGTAGTCCGGCAGTGCGTATTCGTCGAGCACCGTCTCGAGTTCGCCCGTGTCGAGCTGCGCGGCGATTTCCCAGGTCGAGCGCCAGCCGAGCCCGAGGCTCTCGGCCGCCCAGCGATGCAGCAGCTCGCCGTCGTTGCAGTCGAGATTGCCGGTCACCCGCATCGTCACGATCTTGCCGTGGCGCTGGAAATACCAGCCGCGGTTCTGGCCGCCCTGCAGGTTGAATGCGAGACAGTTGTGCTTGAGCAGGTCGTCCAGCGACTTCGGCCGGCCGTGGCGGCGGAAATACTCGGGCGTGCCGCACACGACGCGCCGGTTCGACGCGAGCTTCACCGCGACGAAGTTCGGATCGACCGAGCCGCCGATCCGGATCGACAGGTCGTAGCCTTCGCGCACCAAATCGACGACGCGATCGGTCAGGTTGAACGACAGCTGCATTTCCGGCTTGTCGACGAGAAAACCGGGGGCGTGCGGCGCGACGTGCTTGCGGCCGAACGCGGCCGGCGCGGACACGATCAGGTGCCCGCTGACCGCACGCCGCCCGGCGGCCAGCTCGTTCTCGGCCTGATCCCATTCGGACAGCAGCCCGCGGCAGCGCTCGAGGAACGCCGCGCCCTCCTCGCTCACCACCAGCCGCCGCGTCGAGCGGTACATCAGCTTCACGCCGAGGCGCTTCTCGAGCGCGTCGATGCGCCGCCCGAGCACCACCGGCGACACGCCCTCCTCGAGCGCCGCCGCCGCGAGGCTGCCCGCGTCCGCGACCCGCACGAACGTCTCGATCTGCTTGAAACGATCCATCTGCTGTCTCCGTCCCGGCTTCGGCGCCGGCGGGAAGCCCCGTCCGGCCGCCATTCCATACTTTTAGTTTCGAAATAAGCGACTTCGGCTGATCTTATCAAACCTTTCCTGCGTCCCTAAAGTGTTCCCAACAGACCGATTCGCCAGATCCGCACATTCAAGGAGACATTCATGGCCAAGATGAGAGCCGTCGACGCAGCCGTACTCGTGCTCGAGAAGGAAGGCATCCAGACCGCGTTCGGCGTGCCGGGCGCAGCGATCAACCCGTTCTACTCGGCCATGCGCAAGTCGGGCGGCATCAGCCACGTGCTGGCCCGCCACGTCGAAGGCGCGTCGCACATGGCCGAAGGTTTCACGCGTGCCGCGCCCGGCAACATCGGCGTGTGCATCGGCACGTCGGGCCCCGCCGGCACCGACATGATCACCGGCCTGTACTCCGCATCGGCCGACTCGATCCCGATCCTCGCGATCACCGGCCAGGCACCGCGTGCACGCCTGTACAAGGAAGACTTCCAGGCCGTAGACATCGAGTCGATCGCGAAGCCCGTCACCAAGTGGGCCGTCACGGTGCGCGAACCCGCGCTCGTGCCGCGCGTGTTCCAGCAGGCGTTCCACCTGATGCGCTCGGGCCGTCCGGGCCCGGTGCTGGTCGACCTGCCGATCGACGTGCAGCTCGCCGAAATCGAATTCGACATCGACACGTATGAACCGCTGCCGGTGTACAAGCCCGCGGCGAGCCGCGCGCAGATCGAGAAGGCGCTCGCGATGCTCAACGACGCGGACAAGCCGCTGATCGTGTCGGGCGGCGGCGTGCTCAACGCGGCGGCCGAAGACCTGCTCGTCCAGTTCGCCGAAACGATCGGCGTACCGGTGATCCCGACGTTGATGTCGTGGGGTGCGATTGCCGACGACCACCCGCTGATGGCCGGCATGGTCGGCCTGCAGACGTCGCACCGCTACGGCAACGCGACGATGCTCGCGTCCGACTTCGTGCTCGGCATCGGCAACCGTTGGGCGAACCGCCACACCGGCAGCGTCGAGGTTTATACGAAAGGCCGCAAGTTCGTGCACGTCGACATCGAGCCGACGCAGATCGGCCGCGTGTTCGGCCCGGATCTCGGCATCGTGTCCGACGCGAAGGCCGCGCTCGAGCTGTTCGTCGCGGTGGCGCAGGAATGGCAGGCCGCCGGCAAGCTGAAGGACCGCAGCGCGTGGGTGTCCGAATGCCAGGCACGCAAGCGCACGCTGCAGCGCAAGACCCACTTCGACAACGTGCCGGTCAAGCCGCAGCGCGTGTACGAAGAGATGAACAAGGTGTTCGGCCGCGATACGTGCTACGTCAGCACGATCGGCCTGTCGCAGATCGCCGCCGCGCAGTTCCTGCACGTGTTCAAGGCACGCAACTGGATCAACTGCGGCCAGGCAGGCCCGCTCGGCTGGACGATCCCCGCCGCGCTCGGCGTGCGTGCGGCCGATCCGACCCGCCCGATCGTCGCGCTGTCCGGCGACTACGACTTCCAGTTCATGATCGAGGAGCTGGCCGCCGGCGCGCAATTCAAGCTGCCGTACGTGCACGTGGTGGTGAACAACTCGTACCTCGGGCTGATCCGCCAGGCCCAGCGCGCGTTCGACATGGACTACTGCGTGCAGCTCGCGTTCGACAACGTCAACGCACCGGAACTGAACGGCTATGGCGTCGATCATGTGGCGGTCGCCGAAGGCCTCGGCTGCAAGGCGCTGCGCGTGTTCGAGCCGGAAGAGATCGAGCCGGCGCTGAAGCAGGCGCAGGCGCTCGCGCAGGAGTTCAGCGTGCCGGTGGTCGTCGAAGTGATCCTGGAGCGCGTGACGAACATCTCGATGGGCACCGAAATCGACGCGATCAACGAGTTCGAGGACCTCGCCGAGAAGGCCGAGCACGCGCCGACCGCGATCTCGATGCTCGACTGATCCGCACGCCATTTTTTGACTGACCGACCGAAGAGGCTTAGCTCATGCCGAAGTTTGCTGCAAACCTGACCATGCTGTTCAACGAAGTGCCGTTCCTCGACCGCTTCAAGGCGGCCGCGGACGCGGGCTTCGACGCCGTCGAGTTCCTGTTCCCGTATCCGTACGCGAAAGAAGAACTCGCCGAGCGGCTCGAGACGCACCGCCTGCGCCTCGTGCTGCACAACCTGCCCGCCGGCAACTGGGACCAGGGCGAGCGCGGCATCGCGTGCCTGCCCGATCGCGTCGGTGAATTCCAGCAAGGGGTCGGCCGTGCGATCGAGTACGCGAAGGCGCTGAAGGTGCCGCAGCTGAACTGCCTCGTCGGCATCCCGTCGGCGAGCACGGCGCGCGACAAGACCTTCGTCACGATCGTCGACAACCTGCGCTTCGCCGCCGATGCGCTCAAGCGCGAAGGCATCCGCCTGCTGGTCGAGCCGTGCAACAGCTTCGACATCCCGGGCTTCGCGCTGAACCACTCGTCCGAAGGGCTCGACGTGATCCGCGCGGTCGGCTCGGACAACCTGTTCCTGCAGTACGACATCTATCACATGCAACGGATGGAAGGCGAACTGGCCGCGACGATCGAACGCAACCTCGCGTCGATCGGCCACGTCCAGCTCGCGGACAACCCGGGCCGCAACGAGCCGGGCACGGGCGAGATCAACTACGCGTTCCTGTTCGCGCTGCTCGACCGGCTCGGCTATGCCGGCTACGTCGGCTGCGAATACAAGCCCCGCACCACCACGACGGAAGGCCTCGGCTGGCTGCAAAGCGTCGCCGCCTGCGCACCGGGCTCGGCGCGCCGCGCCGCCTGAGATCCGCTCTTCCCGCGGACTTCCCCTCTACGCCCCTATAGGAGACTTTCACATGGCAACCATCGGATTCATCGGCCTCGGCATCATGGGCGCGCACATGGCGCGCAACCTGCTCAAGGGCGATCATCAGCTCGTCGTGAACGGTGCGTTCCCGGTGCCGGACGACCTGCGCGCGAGCGCGAAGGTCGTCGCGAGCTCGACCGAAGTCGCGCAGCACGCGGACATCATCATCTCGATGGTGCCGGATACGCCCGACGTGCGTAACGTGCTGTTCGCCGACGACGGCGTGGCGAAGGGCCTGACGGCCGGCAAGCTCGTGATCGACATGAGCTCGATCTCGCCGCTCGACACGCAGCAATTCGCGAAGCAGATCAACGCGCTCGGCTGCGACTACCTCGACGCACCGGTGTCCGGCGGCGAAGTCGGCGCCCGCGAAGCGACGCTCACGATCATGGTCGGCGGCCCGGAGCAGGCCTTCGAGCGCGCGAAGCCGCTGTTCGAGAAAATGGGCAAGAACATCACGCTCGTCGGCGACAACGGTGCGGGCCAGACCTGCAAGGTCGCGAACCAGATCATCGTCGCGCTGAACATCGAAGCGGTCGGCGAAGCGCTGCTGTTCGCCGCGCGCTCGGGCGCCGATCCGGAGCGCGTGCGCCAGGCGCTGATGGGCGGCTTCGCCGCGTCGCGGATCCTCGAAGTGCACGGCGCGCGCATGACGAAGCGCACGTTCGATCCGGGCTTTCGCATCGAGCTGCACCAGAAGGACCTGAACCTCGCGCTCGACGGCGCACGCAAGCTCGGCCTCGCGCTGCCGCACACGGCGAGCGCGCAGCAACTGTTCAGCGTGTGCGCCTCCCACGGCGGCAAGGCATGGGATCACTCGGCGCTCGTGCGTGCGCTCGAGATCATGTCGAACTTCGAAATCGGCCAGACGCCGGCCGCGTAACGCCGATGCAGCGGCGCGCGTTTCGCTGCAACGGCGAACGCGCGCGGGCGCAGCGCGACGAATGATTGCGATCCGGCCGCGGCCGGTCGTATCGGTGCGCGAACACGCGCGCATCACGGTGGGGCGTCCCGCCGCGCATCGCTCACCGCGTGCGCGACGGGGCGAAAAAGCGCCGCTCTGGGCTGAGAGCGGCGTGGTGGGGTCCGCAGCGGCACCCGGCGGCGCCGGGGAAGCCTTGGTCGGTCAGACGTCGTCGTCGGGTGTCCGCCTGTCGGATTTCGCGTATTACATTTCTTTACGTTCAAGCGTGCGATTTTTCATGCAATCGTCGCGATGAACGCCTACACTTTCGCCACGCCTTTCGAGAAATCCGCCGCGCTTGGCGCTCCCTCCGGTGAGCGCGCCCAGCGCGGTGTTTTTTTCGCCACTTCACGGCGCGTTTTCTTTTCAACCACCTAGGGAGTGCAGCGATGGGTCTTCTTTCGTTTATTAAAGAGGCGGGTGAAAAACTGCTGGGTCACGCTGACGCGCAAGCAGCGGAAGATCCGAATGCGGCGAACCAGACCGCGGCCGATGCGATCAAGAACTACATCAGCTCGCAGGGTCTCGATACGTCGAATCTGACCGTCGCGTTCGACGGCGCGTCGCGCACCGTCACGCTGTCGGGCAGCGTCGGCGACCTCGACACGAAGGCGAAGGTCAAGGTCGCGGCCGGCAACGTGCAAGGCGTCGCGGGCGTCAACGACGACGATCTGCAGCCGGACGATCCGGAAGTTCAGTACCATGACGTGAAGCCGGGCGATACGCTGTCGGCGATCGCGAAGGAAGTGTACGGCGACGCGAACAAGTACCCGGCGATCTTCGAGGCGAACAAGCCGATGCTGTCGAGCCCGGACCGGATCTATCCGGGCCAGAAGCTCGTGATTCCGCCGCAGTCCTGAGCAATCGCCCAGCACTGACGCAAAAGGCAGGCCATTGGCCTGCCTTTTTTCATGCGCGCCGCGTGCCGCCCGATCGGCGGCCACCGGTCACAGCGTGTCGAATGCGCGTTGCAGCGCTTCGCGCCCTTGAATGCCGTTCGCGAGCGCCAGCATCAGCAGCACGCGTGCCTTGAACGGGCTCAGCGACCCGGCGCTCACGAAACCGAGCACATCGTCGTTCGCCGCGCCGTTGCGCATCACGTGCCCCGAGCCGACCCGCGACGCGCGCACCACCGTGACGCCGGCGTTCACCGCATCGGCGAGCGCCGCCTGCAACGTCGCATGGATCGACCCGTTGCCGGTGCCCGCGACGACGAGGCCGCGCACGCCGGCCGCGACGAGTGCGTCCACGGCCGTGCGCGTCACGCCCGCATAGCTCGCGACGATTTCGACCGGCGGCCACGCCGCCGCGATCGCCAGTTGCGCATCGCGCGCGCGCGTCACGCGGCGCGCGAATTCGACGCGGCCGTCCTGCACCCAGCCGAGCGCGCCCAGTTCCGGCGACTGGAATGCGTCGACCGCGTAGGTGCTCGTCTTCACGACGTCGCGTGCGCCGTGAATCCGGTTGTTGAACGCGACGAGCACGCCCTGCCCGCGCGCGGCCGGGTTGGCGGCGACCGTCACCGCGTTCAGCAGGTTCAGCGGACCGTCGGACGACAGCGCGGTGGCCGGCCGCATCGCGGCCGTCAGCACGACCGGCTTGTCGCCGGTCACGACCAGATGCAGCGCGTACGCGGTTTCCTCGAGCGTGTCGGTACCGTGGGTGATCACGATGCCGTCGATCGCCGGATCGGCCATCAGCGCGTCGATGCGCGCGGCGAGCGTATTCCACAGCGGCAGCGCGAGATCCTTGCTGTCGATGCTGGCGACCTGCTCGGCATCGATGCGCGCGACCGACGCGAGCGCCGGCACCGCGTCGAGCAGGAAATGGACGCCGAGCGCGCCGGCCTGGTAGCCGGCCGTGCTGGCGGCGTCCGGCGCGGCGCCGGCGATCGTGCCGCCGGTGGCGAGTACGGCGATGCGCGGCAGGGCCGCGGACAACGAAGGGGATGCGGAGTTCGGAGTATTCATGGCCGCGATTGTAATGGCTCGCGGCCGGCATCCGGCAGGTTCCGCGTGTCCGGCCGGGGCCGACGCCCACACGTCATGGTTTGTCCCGATCACCGGCGCCCGCACGCACCGTCAACGGCTGCGCGACCCGCCGCGTTATACGAATGCCGTTTTGGTGTTTTCACATTGATTTGCCATAATCGGAGCGCGCGGCGCGATGCGGCCCTGTTCCCGTTGCGCCGGGCTTCGTGACGGCGTCGATATAAAGCGCAATTCACCCCATGGGAGTGTCGAAATGAAAATCCAATCGCTCGTAGCCGCAGTGCTTCTCGGCGGCATGCTGGCTTCCCCCGCTTTCGCGGCGAACAGCCAGCAGGACAAGATGAAGGCCTGCAACACCCAGGCCACCGGCAAGACGGGCGACGAACGCAAGGCGTTCCTGAAGGACTGCCTGTCGGCCAAGCCCGCGAAGGCAATGACGCAGCAGGAAAAGATGAAGGCCTGCAACACGCAGGCCACCGGCAAGAAGGGCGACGACCGCAAGACGTTCATGAAGAGCTGCCTGAGCAGCCAGCCGGCCGCCTGAGTTCCGGCGCTCCCGCACGAATGCCGCGCACCGCTTCGGCGGGCGCGGCTTTTTTGTTTTCGTTGCACGCGCATCGACGCGCACGATGCCGCCGGATGCGCCGGCGCACCGTCCGGCGGCATCGCCACGCCGACGCCGCGATACGTTGCACCGCCCACGCGCCCCGCTTTCCGCTTTCCGGCTTGCGCCGTGCGAATGCCGCCACATGGTGCGGCAATTCGCCGCGATTTCTTCTATGATGGCTGCAACGCGGCCCATCCAAGTACAAGAAGCGCCATCGGGCCGCCCTCGAGACGGACGCGCACGCCGCGTCAAACGGAGGCATGGATGGCATGGAGACAACACCGCTGGTTCCGCCGCTGGCTGATCGTGATCGTGTTCTGGGCCGTGCCCGTCGCGATCGTCGCCGTGCGCGAGATCCGCGAGGAAATGGCGTACAACAAGGCCGACCTGGAGCTCGCGCTGACTACCTGGCAGCTCACCGACGCGCAGCAGGCCGCCGGCGCCGCCACGAAGTGCCACGGGGATCCTGACGCGGCACGTGCGGCCGGCTGCCCGGCCGACGTGCTGAGCGCCAACGCGGCGCGCCAGCAGGCGGCGCGCGATGAATACGTGGTGCGCCGCAATACGCTCGCCGGTTATCTGTGGCATGCGTTCGTCGGCTATTGGGTCGTGCCGGCCGCGTTCCTGTTCGCCTGCGGCGTCGTGATCGCGCTGATCCGCCGTGCGCTGCGGCGCCCGCCCATCAAGCCGCCGACTCCACCGGCGCCCCCCGTCACGCATTGACGCACAGCCCCGCTCTCCCTTTCCCGCTGGCCGCCTGCCGCCGCCCCCGCGCGACGCGCCTCCGCGCGCGCGCCCGGCCGTCCGTTGGCGCGCCGCGACATCCCCGAACGATTTGACGCTTTTTCACGTCGCAATAAAAAGAGGCTGTAATCCACTGTGATATAACTGCCGACGTGATCCGCTCCCTGAGCGAGACTCACCCCGAACGTCATCCGATGGAGAAGAACGATGCAAAAACGGAATCTTGTGCTGAAAGCTGCCGCTGCGCTCATCGTCGGTAGCCTCGCGCTCACCGGTTGCACCACCACCCCGGACAAGCCGGACAATGCCGCGACCAACGCGTCGAAGCGCCAAGCGATCGACTCGAGCGTCGACGCCACGCTGTCGCGCATGTATTCCACGGTCAAGGGTTCGCGTGAGCTCGTCGCGAAGTCGCGCGGCGTGCTGGTGTTCCCGAACGTGCTGCAGGCCGGCTTGATCGTCGGCGGCCAGTCCGGCAACGGCGCGCTGCGCGTCGGCGGTAGCACGGTCGGCTACTACAACACGTCGTCGCTGTCGGTCGGCCTGCAGGCCGGTGCGCAGTCGAAGTCCATCGTTTTCCTGTTCATGACGCAGGAAGCGCTCGACGAATTCCGCGGCTCGGACGGCTGGGCAGCCGGCGCCGGCGCGTCGGTCGCGCTCGTGAAGATGGGCGCGAACGGCGCGGTCGATTCCAACACGGCCACCGCTCCGGTCCAGGTCGTCGTGCTGACGAACGCAGGCCTGATGGGCGACGTGTCGATCAACGGCACGAAGGTCACGAAGCTCAAGATCTGACGCTGACGCCATGCCCGTGCACATCGTGCGCGGGCCATGCGCAAACGGCGATGTCCTTGCGGGCATCGCCGTTTTTTTATTTGCCCGCGTCGCGCGTCAGGTCGTCGAGTCGATCACCTTGAAGCGCGAGCGCTTCTGCGCACGGATCAGCGATTGATAGACGTCGACGTACTGCTGCGCCATCCGGCGCGACGTGAATCGCTCCTCGAAGCGCTGCCGCACACGCGCACGCGGCAGCAGGTGCAGCCGGTTCACGGCGGCAACCGCGCTGATTTCATCCTCGACGATGAAACCCGACACGCCCTCGTCGATCACTTCCGGCACCGCGCCGCGATTGAATGCGATCACCGGCGTGCCGCACGACATCGCCTCGATCATCACCAGGCCGAACGGCTCCGGCCAGTCGATCGGAAACAGCAGCGCATGCGCGCCCGACAGGAATTCGGCCTTCTGGTGATCGGCGATCTCGCCGACGAATTCGACGTGCGGCAACGCGAAAAGCGGCTTGATCTCGCGGTCGAAGTAATCCTCGTCGGCCGCATCGATCTTCGCGGCGATCCGGATCGGCAGCCCGCACTGGCGGGCGATCCGGATCGCCGTGTCGACGCGCTTCTCCGGCGAGATGCGGCCCAGGAACGCGAGATAGCGCGGCTCGACGGGCTGCGGCATGTACATCGTTTCGGGCAGCCCGTGGTAGACGGTCGTCAGCCATTTCGCCTGCGGCAGCGGCTGGCGCTGCGAGTTGGAAATCGAGATCACGGGCGCCGTGTTGAACGTGTCGAACACCGGCTGCTGTTCGGGCAGGTCGAGCCGGCCGTGCAGCGTCGTCATGTATGGCGTTTCCTGCCGGTTGAAGACCGAGAACGAGTAGTAGTCCATGTGGAAATGGAGCACGTCGAAGTCCTTCGCGCGGCGCGCGACCGTCTCCATCAGCAGCATGTGCGGAGCGACCCGGTCGCGGATCGACGAATCGAGGCGCAGCGCGCGCGGCCACACCGGTTCGAGCTTCGCCCGGGTCGTCGAATCGCCGCTGGCGAACAGCGTCACATCATGGCCGAGATCGACGAGCGCCTCGGTGATGTAGGACACGACGCGCTCCGTGCCACCGTACAGCTTCGGCGGCACCGATTCGGTCAGCGGGGCGATCTGGGCAATTCTCATGGTCCACGTCTCCTGTGTCCTGTCCGTTGCCGCACAGCCGGCGGGCGTGTGCGCAGTCGCGCCGCCCCGCTTTCATGCGGCGCCGGCCGGCATGGCGCCAGCCGAATATCTCATTATTATTCGCGATCCCCGTACAGGGAACCGTCCGTCTTTCATTTTATGGGTGTTGTTACAGACCGGATACATTCCACCCGGCGCGCCCGCTCGTTCGCGAGCCGCGCAGCCGCGGCCCTTCGTGGGGCGAGAATCATCATCGAACGCACGCCGCCATGCCCGTCAACGCGACGGCCACTTCCATGCCGGCAGGTCGCGCGTGTCGGCATCCACGAGCGCGGTCGCGCCCAGCTGCTTGTCGAGCACCAGCGATGCGCAGCCGGCCTCGCGCTCGAGCGTCGCGATGAGCCGCGCCGCATGCGACACGACCAGCACCTGCGAACGCTGCGCGGCCTGCGCGATCAGGCGGCCAAGCGCCGGCAGCAGATCGGGATGCAGGCTCGTCTCCGGTTCGTTCAGCACCATCAGCGCCGGCGGCCGCGGCGTCAGCAGCGCGGCCGCGAGCAGCAGGTAGCGCAGCGTGCCGTCGGACAGTTCGGCGGCGGCCAGCGGCCGCAACAGCCCCGGCTGGCGCATCAGCACGTCGAAGCGGCCACGGCCGCCCGGATTGTCGATCTCGACCGACGCGCCGGGAAACGCGTCGTCGATCGCCGCATCGAGTGCCGCGCCGTCGCCGATTTCGCGAATCGTCTGCAGCGCGGCGGCCAGATCGGCGCCGTCGTCCGCCAGCACCGGCGTATGGGTGCCGATATGCGACTGCCGGGCCGGCGCCTGCGCGTCGGTCCGGAAATGGTCATAGAAGCGCCACGAGCGGATCCGCTCGCGCACCGCGATCATCTCCGGCGCGCCGGTCGGATCGGCGAACTCGGTCATCATGCTGTCGAAGCTCGCGACCGGCTGCGGAATCGTCCGCCAGTCGCCCGACGCGGTGCGCGTGCGGATCTGCGCACCCTGCCGGTCGACCAGCAGCGTCGACGGGCGCGGCAGCGCGCCGCCCCAGATGCATTCGCGCTTGATCACCGGATCGAGCGCGAACTGCGAATGGCTCGGGACCGGCAGGCCGAGATCGATCGAATAGCCGAAATCGTCGCACGCGAAGCCGAGCCTCAGGCTCACGGGCCCCTTGCGCACCGTGCCCGTCACCGGCACGTCGCCGGCCAGCATCGCGCGCGAGAAGCGCTCGGGGCCGGCCCACAGCGTCGACGGCAATCCGCCCTCGCGCGCGAGCGACGGGATCACGCGGCCCTGCGCGGTGTCGGCGAGCAGGCGCAGCGCGCGGTACACGCTCGACTTGCCGCTGCCGTTCGGCCCGGTGACGACGTTGAGCGCCGCGAGCGGCACGATCAGCTCACGCAGCGAGCGGTAATTGGCGATAGCGAGCGTGTTCAGCGCGGTCATGGTGACGGAGGGCGGGCCACGTTCAGCGGCCGTCGACGGCCTGCGGATCGGCGGCGGTGTTGGCCGCCGTGCTGGCGGCGGGCTGGCGCGCATGTGGGCGAACGGGATTCGGCGCGTCCGGCGCGGAATCGTGCGGATACAGCTCCATCCGGCTGCGCGGCAGGCATTGCGGAAAACGCGCCTGCAGGTATGCGATTAATCCCTCGCGCACGCGGCAGCGCAGGTCCCAGCACGACGACGAATCGACCGCGCTGACGAGCGCGCGCAACTGCATCGCGCGCTCGGTCGCGTCGGTCACCTGCAGTACCTGGACGCGCCCGTCCCACTCGGGCGCCGCATGGACCAGCCGCGCGAGCTCCTCGCGCAGCGGCGCGAGCGGCGTACGGTAGTCGACCGACAGGTACACCGTGCCGATGATTTCCGCGCTGCTGCGCGTCCAGTTCGTGAACGGATTCTCGATGATCCACTGCAGCGGCACGACGAGGCGCCGCTGGTCCCACAGCCGCACCGACACGAACGAGCCGGTGATTTCCTCGATGCGGCCCCACTCGCCCTGGATCACGACGACGTCGTCGAGCCGGATGGGCTGCGTGAGCGCGATCTGCAGCCCGGCAATCAGGTTGCCGAGCACCGGCCGGGCGGCGATACCGGCGACCAGCCCGGCGACGCCGGCCGACGCCAGCAGGCTCGCGCCGATCTGGCGCACGTTCGGAAACGTCATCAGCGCGGCGCCCGCGCCGATGATCACGATCAGCACCATGACGGTCCGCACGAGCACCTTGGCCTGGGTGTGGACGCGCCGCGCGTGGAGGTTGTCGGCCGTATCCATCGGATGGGCCTGGATGATCGCGTCACCGACGCCGGCCGCGAGCCGCACCAGCAGCCAGGTCAGCGACACGATCGAACCGACCGCGGCCGCGGTGCGCATGCCGCGCACGAACGACATGCTCTCGTCCGCCTGGATCCACACGAACTCGAGCGCGAGCAGCGCGAGCGTGACGAGCGACGGTTTGTCGATGTAGCGCAGGATCACGCTCATCAGCGGATACGGCTGCGCGATGCGCTTGACGATGCGTGCGCCGAGACGATGCACGATCAACACGACAAGCACGACGAGGACCGACACGATCAGCGTGCCGAGCCACGAATGCAACGGCGCATCGGCGATGCGCTGCAGTTCCTCGATTGAAATCATCGGCGCCCGGGATGCTTCGGTTATGAGGCGCGGCGGCCTCGTCCTGGATGCGTCGGCGACGTCCGGGCCGCATGCGCGCCCGGATCCGGCGTCAGATCAACTGCCGCCCCTGCAGGGGAACGCCTTGCCGAGACCGAGCGACACCGCGGTGCTCGCGTTGTAGTCGGCCAGCTTCGGGTTCTCCGCGATGTACTTGCGCACCGCGTCGGTCATTTGCTGCGCCCGGATGTCGGGCGGCAGGCAGAAATACTGTCCGACGCGCGGCCCGGTGGTGCCGCCGATCGCGTCGATGGTGTTGTAGACGCCATCGGCAGCGCCTTCGATGTAGGCCGCGCACGACGCCCGCGACTTGACGTCCGTCTTCGCGCACAGCCGGTCGAGATCCGCGCCCGTGAAAGCCGCCGCCGACAACGGCACGGCAAACGCCGCGGCACAAAACATAGCCCGCAACATGGTGTTCCTTATGTCAATGCGGCCCCAGGCCGCTCGCTGCGTTGACCGGCGCGGCGGCCGGACACCCGCTGCCGGCCGGGTGCCGGCCGGGCGGGCGCGCTCCGCCGCCGCGCCGAAACCGTCATTTTGCACTCTTTTGGGCATCCGCCGGCGCCGATGCACCGACGCGCACCGTCCGCTTGCTCAGGATGTCGATCGCGTCCGGCGCTTTATAGTGCTTCGCGAACTCGAGCGCGGTGATGCCGAGCTGGTTCTTCACCTGCGGATCGGCGCCCTGGTCGAGCAGCAGGTTGACCGTCGTCGCATGGTTGCCGCGCGCGGCCATCATCAGCGGCGTCGTGCCGTTCGGCGACGCCGTGTCGATATACGCGTCGTGGTCGAGCAGGATCTTGACGACCGCGTCCTGGCCGTTGGTGGCCGCGTAGTGCAGCGGCGCCCAGCCCTTCTTGCTGACTTCCGCGCCCTTGTCGATCAGCAGCTTGACGAGGCCGGCATCACCGTTCAGCGACGCGAGCATCAGCGCGTTCTCGCCGGCCTTGTCTTCCTTCTCGAGGTCGACGTTCGGCGTCGTGGCGATCGCGGCAGCAACCTTGTCGGATTTCTCGCGCGCGGCGATCACGAGGATCGGGTCGCCGTTCGGCGCGAGCGTGTTCGGATCGAGCTTGCCGCTCTTCAGCTGCTTGCCGATGTCGTCGATGTCGTCGAACTTGACCGCCTTGACGATCGCGTCGAGCGACTCGGCATGCGCGCCGGCGACGGCAAACAGGCCGCTCGCGACGAGCGCGGCGGTGACGAGTGCGCGCTTGGGCAGGTATGTGGTCGGCTTCATCATTGTTGTGGGCTCCTTCCCTGGGTTGTCGGCTGGCCGCGCGTCATGAGCGGGCGATCTTGAACAGCCGGAAAAAATTCTGCGTCGTCGCATCGGCCAGCGCGTCGACGGCGATCCCGCGCTCGGATGCGATAAAGCGTCCGACATGGCTGACGTACGCAGGTTCATTCGGCTTGCCGCGATACGGCACCGGCGCGAGGTACGGCGAGTCGGTTTCGATCAGCAGCCGCTCGAGCGGCACGCGCCGCGCGACGTCCTGCACGTCGGTCGCGTTCTTGAACGTGACGATGCCCGACAGCGAGATATGGAAGTTCTGCGCGAGCGCCTGCTCGGCGACGGGCCACGGCTCGGTGAAGCAGTGCATCACGCCGCCCGGCACGTCCGCGCGCTCCTCGGCCATGATCCGCAGCGTGTCTTCCGACGACGAGCGCGTATGGATGATCAACGGCTTCATCGTCGCGGTCGCCGCGCGGATATGCGTGCGAAAGCGTTCGCGCTGCCATTCCATGTCGGCGATCGAGCGGCCTTCGAGGCGGTAGTAGTCGAGGCCCGTCTCGCCGATCGCGACGACCTTCGGGTGCGCGGCCAGCTCGATCAGTTCCGCGAGCGTCGGCTCGCGTGCGTCCTCGTGATCGGGATGCACGCCGACCGACGCATAGACGTTGTCGTGCGCCTGCGCGATCGCGAGCACGTCGGGCAGCGTCTCGAAGTCGACCGACACGCACAGCGCATGCGTGACGTCGTGCTCGCGCATGTTCTCCAGTACGGCAGGCAGGCGGTCGGCGAGACCCTTGAAATTGATGTGGCAGTGAGAATCGACGAACATCGTGTTTCCTGAATACGTAAGACGGGCGCTCACGCGCTCGCCGGCAAGCGTTTCCCTACCCGAAGGAAGCAATCCGCGCTCACGCGAACATTTCCCGATAACCCAGAAACAGTTCCTCGAAGACGAGCCGGGCGTTGAGCGGATGGTTCTCGACCGTCCGCTGGCGCGTCACGGCCTTCATGAAGCGCGCGAACGCGTTCGCGTCGACGGCCTCCGCGCAACGCGCGAGCGCGGCCGCCTGCATCGGGAAGTAGCGCGGCGCGCCCGCCATGCGCTGCGCGAGCAAATCGTACAGCCAGCGCTGCAGCCAGCCGAGCACCAGCGGCACCGGCAGCTTCTGCAGCGTCTCGCCGCACGCGAACGGATCGCACGCGGCGCCGGCCGCGAGCTGGCCGAGCGTGAAATCGCGCAGCGGGCGGTTCTCGTCGCTCGCGAGCGCCAATGCGGCGAGCGGCGCGCCGCCCGCTTCGGCGAGCAGTGCACGCGCGTCGTCGACACCGCGCGCCTCGAGCCACGCGGCGGCCGCGTCGGGTGCCGGCACGGTCATCGGCCACTGCCGGCAGCGGCTGATGATCGTCGGCAGCAGCCGGTCGATGCGCGCCGACACCAGCAGGAACACGACGCCCGACGGCGGCTCCTCGAGTGTCTTCAGCAGCGCGTTCGACGCGGCGACGTTCAGCGCCTCGGCCGGATACAGCACGACCACGCGCGCGCCGCCGCGGTGCGAACCGACCCCGCAGAAATCGAGCAACGCCCGCACCTGCTCGATCTTGATCTCCTTGCTCGGCGCGCGCGTCTTCTTGCCGCCTTCATCGGCGTCGGCCGGCTTCGCGTCGTCAACCGCGCCCGGCGCCTCGCCCGCGAGCACCTCGGGCAGCACGATCCGGTAGTCCGGATGGTTGCCCTGCGCGAACCACGTGCAGGCCGCGCAGGCGCCGCACGGCTCGCCGTTCGGCTGCGGCGCTTCGCACAGGAAGCCCTGCGCGAGATGCTGCGCGAACTGCAGCTTGCCGATCCCGGCCTGGCCGTGCAGCAGCAGCGCATGCGGCCATTGCGGGCGCAGTTGCTGCAGGCGGTTCCAGTCGTCGGTCTGCCACGGATAGATCATGTGGTGCGTTCCTTCGGGTTACAGCGCGGCGAGCACGCGTTCGAGCTGCTGGCGGATCTCGGGAATCGACTGCGTCGCGTCGACGATCGCGAAGCGGTGCGGCGCCTCTTCCGCGCGCCGCAGGTATTCGCCGCGGGTGCGCGAGAAAAACGCGTCCGACTCGCTTTCGAACTTGTCGGGCATGCGCACGGCGCCGCGGCGCTCGCTCGCCACCTGCGGCGCGACGTCGAACAGCACCGTCAGGTCGGGCTGGAAGCCGCCCTGCACCCAGCGCTCGAGCGTCTCGAGCTTGTCGCGCGGCAACCCGCGGCCGCCGCCCTGGTACGCGAACGTCGCATCGGTGAAGCGATCGGACACGACCCAGTCGCCGCGCGCGAGCGCGGGCTCGATCACGAGCGCGAGGTGTTCGCGCCGCGCCGCGAACATCAGCAGCGCTTCGGTCTCGAGATCCATCGGCTGGTTCAGCAGGATCTCGCGCAGCTTCTCGCCGAGCTGCGTGCCACCCGGCTCGCGGGTGACGACGACCTGCCGGCCGCCCGCGGCCAGCTTCGCCTGGAGTCGTTCGCAAAACCATTGCAGGTGGGTGGTCTTCCCTGCCCCGTCGATGCCTTCGAACGTGATGAATTTACCGCTCGCCATTATTGACCTCGTATGTACTTGTCCACGGCCTTGTTGTGATCGCCGAGCGTATCCGAGAACACGCTCGTGCCGTCGCCCTTCGCAACGAAATAGAGCGCGCCCGTCTGGGCCGGATTGATCGCCGCCTGCAGCGAGGCGACGCCCGGCAGGGCGATCGGCGTCGGCGGCAGCCCGCGGCGCGTATAGGTATTGTAAGGAGTGTCGGCCTGCAGGTCGCGCTTGCGCAGGCGGCCGTCGTACGCGTCGCCAAGGCCGTAGATCACCGACGGATCGGTCTGCAGCGGCATCCCGATGCGCAGCCGGTTCGCGAACACCGCCGCGACGAACGTGCGGTCAGCCGCGTGGCCCGTTTCCTTTTCGATGATCGACGCGATCGTCAGCGCTTCGTAAGGCGTCTTGTACGGCAGCCCCGGCGCGCGCGCGGCCCATGCTTCGTCGAGACGCGTCTGCATCAGGTGGTACGCGCGCCGGTAGATGTTCAGGTCGCTCGTGCCCTTGTCGAACAGGTAGGTGTCGGGGAAGAACAGCCCCTCGCCGCTGCCGCGGTGGATCGCGGCGTCCGACGCGCCGATCGCGCGCAGCAGTTCGGCGTCGCTCATGCCGGCCGTTGCGTGCCCGAGATCGGGATTGCCGTCGAGTTCCGCGCGCATCCGCTTGAAGGTCCAGCCCTCGATCACGGTCGCGACGTACTCGTTCACGTCGCCGCGCGCGATCTTCTGCAATACGTCGTACGGCGTGATGCCGGTCTTGAATTCGTAGTTGCCGGACTTGAGCCGGCTCGACAGCCCGAGCAGGCGCGTCATCGCGACGAAGCCGAGCGGCTCGACCGGCACGCCGCCGCGCTTGAGCTGCAGCGCGACGCTCTTCACGCTGCTGCGCGGCTTGATCGTGACGTCGAGCGACGCGGCGCCCAGCAGCAGCGGCCGGGTCGCCCAGTAATACCCGCCGCCCGCGCCGGCAGCGGCCACAACGACGGCCAGCGCCACGACCGTCGCGGCGCATTTCTTCAGTAGGGACATGGAAACGAGACTCAGGTAAGACCCATATAATACTTGCTCGCCTCCGTCAAAGTCAGAGTTGACTGCTCCCTCATTCCATGAGCACACCGTTCGCTTCACCGGCTGCCCAGGCCGCAACTGCCTCGCTCCCCGTTTTCCCCCGCCCGTCCGCTGCCGATTTCGACGCGCCGGGCGCCTGCATGCCGCTCCCGCAATTCGGCGTGATCGACGTGGCGGGCGACGACGCCGCGACGTTCCTGCACAGCCAGCTCACCAACGACATCGAGCATCTCGATGCCGCGAGTGCGCGCCTGTCCGGCTACTGCTCGGCGAAGGGCCGCCTGCTCGCGTCGTTCCTCGCCTGGCGCGCCGGTCACGACGTGCGCCTGCTGGTCTCGAAGGACGTCCAGGCCGCCGTTCAGAAACGCTTGTCCATGTTCGTGCTGCGCGCGAAGGCGAAACTGACGGACGCGAGCGACACGCTCGCGGTGGTCGGCTTCGCGGGCGACGTGCGCAATGCGCTGTCGGGCATCTTCGACGCGCTGCCGGACGGCGTGCACGTGAAGGTCGACGGCCCCGCCGGGGCGCTGATCCGCGTGCCGGACGCGGCAGGCCGCAAGCGCTATCTGTGGATCGGGCCGCGCGCGGAAGTCGACGCGCGCCTCGCCGCGCTCGGCGGCACGATGCCGGTCGTGTCGCCGGCCGTATGGGACTGGCTCGACGTGCGCGCCGGCGAGCCGCGCATCACGCAGCCGGCCGTCGAACAGTTCGTGCCGCAGATGGTCAACTTCGACGTGATCGGCGCCGTTAACTTCAGGAAGGGGTGCTACCCGGGCCAGGAAGTCGTCGCGCGCAGCCAGTACCGGGGCACGATCAAGCGTCGCACCGCGCTCGCGCATGTCGCCGGCGAGACCGACACCGTGCATGCCGGCGTCGAGCTGTTCCACAGTGACGACGCGGGCCAGCCGTGCGGAATGATCGTCAATGCGGCGGCCGCCCCAGCGGGCGGCGTCGACGCGCTCGTCGAGATCAAGCTGGCCGCGCTCGACCGCGGCACGGTGCACCTCGGTGCGGCCGACGGCCCGGCGCTCGCGTTCGACGCGCTGCCGTACGCATGGCCAACGGAAGCGTGACGCACTGACAACCTGTTCGCACGCCGGTTCGCACGTGGCGGCCGGCGCGCGATGTTTCCTGCGAGAGATTCGCCCGATGTGTCTGATTGCCTTCGACTGGCAGCCTGATGCCGCCGCCGGTCCTGTCTTTACCTTCACCGCCAACCGCGACGAATTCTTTCGCCGTACGAGTGCGCCGCTTTCGTGGTGGGAGGACGTGCCGGGCGTGCTGGCCGGCCGCGATCTCGAAGCGGGCGGCACATGGCTCGGCGTGTCCCGCGACGGCCGCTTCGCGGCGCTGACCAATTACCGCGCGCCGTTCGACATTCGCGCGGGCGCACCGACCCGCGGCAAGCTCGTGTCCGATTTCCTCGGCGGCCCGTCCGTCGCGCCGCTCGATTATCTCGGCGCGCTGGCCGAGCACGCGGCCGTGTACAACGGCTTCAACCTGCTGGTCGGCGACTGGAAGCGGCGCGAACTCGCGTGGTTCTGCAACCGCGCGGCCGAAGGCGAAACCGCTGTCGCGCCGCCGGTCGCGGTCGGCGCCGGCGTGCATGCGCTGTCGAACGCGCGGCTCGATACGCCCTGGCCGAAAGTCGTGCGCAAGCGCGCGGAACTCGGCACGCTGCTCACCGAGAATCCGACCCCGTCGCTCGACGAACTGATCGAGCTGATGCGCGATCCGCACGTCGCGGCCGACGACGCGCTGCCGCACACCGGCATTCCGATCGAGCGCGAGCGTGCGCTGTCGGCGGCGTTCATCGAGACACCCGAATACGGTACGCGCGGCACGACCGCGCTGCGCGTGACGATGAAGGAAGGCGTGCGGCTGACGGTCGACATCAAGGAGCGCTGCGACGACGACGGCTCGCACCGCACCGTTCGCCCGGGCACGTTCGAGCGCACGTTCACGTTCGACATCGACGCGACGCAGCCGCGCTGAGCCGGTGCGTGCGGCGCCCGGGCCTGTTCACGCGAGTAACGGGCCTCAGGGCGCGCGCGCCATCTCGACGTGCGGCACGCCCACTTCGACGAACCGCTCGCCGATGGTCGTGAAACCGTGCCGTACGTAGAACGCCACTGCGGCATCCTGCGCGTAGAGCCGCACGACCGGTTCGCCGCGATGCCGCGCCGCGTCCAGCAGCGCGTGCAGCACGGCCGATCCGGCGCCCTGCCCGCGCGCGTCGGCCAGCACCGCGACGCGGCCGATCGTGCCGGAGCGCAGCAGCCGTCCGGTCCCGACCGCGCGGCGCGTGCCGGTCGCCGCATCGGCCCGGTAGGCCACCGCATGCAGCGACAGCGGATCCTCGTCGTCGAGCTCCCATTCCGGCGGAATCCGCTGCTCGCGCACGAACACCGCATCGCGAATGCGTGCGGCATCGCCGCCCAGCACCGTCCAGTCGCCCGTTTCCACCCAGTCGTCGGTCATCGCTTCCTCCGCGCGGCGCCGGGCGCCGCCGCCGTCAAACGTCATCGAATGCCGCCTTGAGCGCCGCCACCGCGTCGGCATGCGCGGCCCGCACCTCGGGTACGTAGCCGCCCATCTTGAAGAACTCGTGGATCATCCCCGAATAGCAGACCAGCGTGACCGGATTGCCGGCCGCGCGCAGCTTGTCCGCGTACGCGGCGGCCTCGTCACTCAGCGGATCGTATTCGGCCGTCGCGATCCACGCCGGCGCGACACCGGCGAACGACGGCGCGTCGCGCTTGCCGTCGAGCGGCGCGAAACGCCAGTCGTCGCGATCGGACCGATCGCGCACGTATTGCGTGAAGAACCACTGGATCGTGTCCTGCGTCAGCAGGTAGCCGCTCGCGAGCCGCGCGTGCGATTCGGTGTCCTGGTAGCCCGTCACGCCCGGATAGATCAGCATCTGCAGCGCAAGGTCGATGCCCGCGTCGCGCGCGAGCACCGCGCAGACCGTCGCGAGCGTGCCGCCCGCGCTGTCGCCGCCGAGCGCGAGCCGCGTCGCATCGATGCCGAATGCGGCGGCCTCGCGATGCAGCCAGCGCAATGCGTCGTCGGCGTCGTTCACCGCGGTCGGGAACCGGTGTTCGGGCGCGAGCCGGTAGTCCACCGACAACACCGCGCACTGCGCGTCGCGCGCGAACATCCGGCATAGCGCGTCGTGCGTATCGACGCTGCCGACCGTGAAGCCGCCGCCGTGGTAATAGACCAGCGCCGGCAGCGGCTCGGCAAGGCTCGGCTCGACCGGCAGGTACAGCCTCGCGCCGACCGAGCGGCCGTCGCGCGTCGGCACGACGCAAGCCTCGATCGAATGCATCGGTGCGGGCGCGACGTCGAGGATCGGCGCGCTCTTCTCGTACGCTGCGCGCGCCTGCTGCGGCGTCTGGTGGTGATAGGACGGACGTTTCGCGCGCTCGATCATATCGAGCACCTGGGCGATCTTCGGATTCAGCGGCATCGGTGAGGACGGCGCGTACGGCGCCGTGAGCGAACAAGCGTCACATGATGCCACGCGCGGGTCAGACGAGTTGCACCAGCTGCTTGCCGAAATTACGGCCCTTCAGGAGCCCGAGGAACGCGTCCGGCGCCCGCTCGAGCCCGTATGCGATCGTCTCGCGGTAATGGAGCCGCTTCGTCGCGACGAGTTCGCTCAGCTCGGCCAGCGCGGGCGGCCACGCGTCCGGATGCTCGAACACGATGAAACCCTGCATCGTCAGTCGCGAGCGCAGGATCAGGCCCGGATTCGCGAGCGGCGCGGGCACGCCGTCGTAGCCGGCGATCATCCCGCACAGGGCGATCCGGCCGAACGCGTTCATCCGCGCCATCGTCGTGTCGAGCACCGCGCCGCCGACGTTCTCGAAGCAGCCGTCGACACCGTCCGGCGTCGCGGCGGCCAGGTCGTCGGCCAGCCGGCCGGCCTTGTAGTCGACGCACGCGTCGAAGCCGAGCGTGTCGACCACGTAGCGGCACTTGTCGGGGCCGCCCGCGATGCCGACCGCGCGGCATCCGACGCGTTTCGCGAGCTGGCCGACCACGCTGCCGACCGCGCCGCTCGCCGCGCTGACGACGACGGTTTCGCCGGCCTTCGGCGCGATGATCCGGTTCAGCCCGACCCACGCGGTCACGCCGGGCATGCCGGTCACGCCGAGCCATGCGGACAGCGGCACCCGCGACGTGTCGACCTTGCGCAGCCCGCCGCCGTTCGACGTGCCGTATTCCTGCCAGCCGAACTGGCCGACCACGTGCTCGCCGACCGCGAAATCCGGGTGCCGCGACTCGACCACCTCGCCCGCCGTCGCACCGATCATCACCTCGTTCAACGGCTGCGGCGCCGCGTACGACTTCGCATCGTTCATGCGGCCGCGCATGTAGGGATCGAGCGACAGGAAATGGTTGCGTACCCGCAATTCGCCCGCGGCGAGCGGTGCGAGCGGCGTTTCGACGAGCCGGAAATTGTCGGCGCTCGCGGCGCCTTGCGGGCGTGACACCAGCAGGATCTGGCGGTTGACCGTGTTCATTGCTGTCTCCTTGGTTTCGTTCGCGCGGTATCGCCATCCCGTTGCGGATCCGTGCCGCAAAACAAACGGCCCTGCCTTCGATCAGGCAGGGCCGCTCGTTCGGCGCTTACGCGTCGCTCGGGCCGGGATGGGCGTCCGGCGCCGTGCGCGTGCGTTGTCGCTTGATGTCGCGGCCCACCGCGAGCCGCCGCATGTACTTGAACGTGCCCAGCGCCTTCGCGACGAAGTTGCCGTCGCTGTCGCGCACTTCGCCTTCGCAGTACGCCATCGTCGTCGAACGATGCATCACGCGTCCGTACGCGCGCAGCTCGCCGCGCCCCGGCTGCATGAAGTTCACCTTCATCTCGACCGTGACGACGCCGACGCCGTCGTCGGTCAGGCTGCGCGCGGCCATCGCGAGCGCGATGTCCGACAGCGTCATCGTCACGCCGCCGTGCGCGATGCTCCACGTGTTCATGTGCCGCTCGTCGAGCGGCAGCACGATCTCGCTCGCGCCGTCCTTCGCGGACACGAGCCGCACGCCGAGCAGATCGACGAACGGGCTTTCGATCGACGGGCCGTCCGTCGGGGATGCCGCGTCGCTCATCGTGCGCTTTCGGAGAAATAGTCGACGCACTGGCGCGATTCGGCCACCGCAACGATGAATTTCTTCACTTCCTGGTGAACCGGGTGCACCTGGTACGCATCGAGCGCGGCCTGGTCCGTGAAATCGGACACGAGCACGACGTCCGACGTCGCGTCGAGGCCGGGCGTCGCCACGCCGACGTCGAGCTGCAGGATGCCCGGCACGAGATCGCGGCAGCCTTCGAGCTTTTCCTTCAGCTTCAGCGCGTTCTGCGCACGCGTGCCGCCTTCCGCCGATTCCTTCAACTTCCACATGACGATATGTCTGATCACTTCGTTCGCTCCAGTTCGTGGTGGTTCGGCGATTCGCCTGGAACCCTTGCCCGTCGGGCATCGACTGCCCTTTCATCGTTCGCTCACGTTCGTCGGAAATCGCGCCCGGCCGACGAAAAGGCGGGTGTCAACGCGGGTTCGATTTCAGACTTCCAACGACGATACCCGCTTTTTCACCGTGCCATTTACCGACATCAAGATCCGACAAACGCAAGCAGGCAACAAGCCTATCAAACTTACCGACGGCAATGGGCTGTATCTGTTGGTGAAGCCGTCGTCCGGCTCCAAGCCCTGGCGATACAAGTACAGAATTGCGGGGAAAGAAAATCTCTTCGCGATCGGCGAATACCCAACGGTCAGCCTCCAAGACGCGCGCGTGGCGCGCGATGATGCCCGCGAACTCGTCAAGAAGGGGCTGCACCCGTCTCACGCGCGACAGGAAGTGCTGTCCACGCGCATCAACGAAGGCAAAGCAACTTTTCGTTCCGTAAGCGACGAATGGCTTCAGAAGAAGAGGAAGACTTGGACCGAGCGGCACTATGGCGAGATTCTGCGCATGCTGGAAGCGGATGCGTACCCGTACATCGGGAACCGCCCATGCGTTCCATTACTGCACACGACGTGCTTGCTTTGATGCGCCGAGTCGAGGAGCGTGGCTCCCCTTCCGTAGCGATCAAACTGCGCCAGTACGTGTCCAACGTGTTCCAGTATGCGGTGATCACGCTTCGGGCAGATACAGATCCCGCATCCGTGCTGCGCGGATCGGTCCTCCGCCAACCGAGAATGCTCGGCCATTGAGCCGCGAAGAACTAAAGAGGCTCTTTCGGAAGCTTCCGACCTACAAGAGCAGACGAACCGCGATTGCGATTCGATTGCTGATGATGCTGTTTCCACGAACGGTCGAGCTTTGCCGGGCGCGATGGGAAGAAATCGACCTGGGAACCGCCGAATGGAGGGTGCCACCGGAAAAAATCAAAGCGCGACGCCTGCACATCGTTCCGCTTCCCAAGCAAGCGCTTGAACTACTTCGCGAGTTGCAGGAGATGTATGGCAATCGTGGATATATCCTGCCGATCCTTCATAGCAATCGAAGGCTCCCACATATGAGTCGCGCAACGATTAATCGCGCGATCGACTACATGGTTCCGGATAACCCTGAACCGATAACCGGTCACTATTTTCGAGCAACCGCGTCGACGAACCTTCATGAGATGGGGTGGAAAGACGAAGTCGTTGAGATGCAGCTATCGCACAAGGATAAGGACAAGACGCGTTCGACATACAACCATGCAAAGTACTTGCGGGAACGACGGGAGGTGATGCAGGCTTGGGCAAATTGGCTTGACGACGTCGAAAATGAGGCGCGTATGGACAGCGGTATCGCAACCGCTTCCATCAATGACCGATGATGCAGCAGTACCTGCGCTTTATCTGACCAGGCCACAATCAGAAAGCTACGCCCAAACCTACGCTTGGCACTTTCGGGGACGTCCATTCCCGCCCCGAATCGGTCCGTCGGTGCGACGAGATCTGGACGACCACCCGCCCTTCTCCGACATACAGCATGTCCGAGTGAAATGCTTGTCGCCATTTGCCAAGAGTGAGAGAACTGATCCACTACGGGAAACCGCAGTCGTAAGGGTGGAGGTCGAAGCCGGCCAGTTCTCAATGTTCCAGCAACAGTCGTGCGGGCGGCCTTCGTTCAAAGCCACGCGTAGGCCCACGGTCTATTGGGAAGGCGACTAACGAGAAGAATAAAAAATCAGCGGTAATTACAAACATTGGTTCTTTTTTTATACAAAAAATATGACGACTAAACCCCTTGACCAAATACAACACCACTACCATACTGACTTTTGTGAGTGAGAGCAATGTACCGAAAATCACTTCGGCGTAAATTATAGCGTAGATTTACAACCAAAAATGGAGGCCCTATGAACGTGAAAATGTAGTTTGCGCTGCTACAGTGAAATCATCGACTCGATAGTTCCTGTCGGTAATTTTCATTTTCGATCGATCGCTACGCTAGGCGACCCATCCAATCTAGAATCGATGCAACGACTTCGATGCCAACTAATAGAGACAGCACAATGAGTCGCCAGAACTTACCCAAATCCGACAGCAAACCCGTTCTTCATCCCGGGCGATCTACTGGCACGCTCACTGAATATTGACATCATACAAATTCATTTCATAGCAATGCTTTTGGCTTGCGAACCAAATTCCACAAACCGATTGCCATTAATATTGAGGATTTAACATGGAAGACGATTTGATTTACACGGATTCTAAAATATCCGCCGAACCCGCAGCCTTCGACTCGAAGTATCAGTTCGACTCCGGCTGGATGGCTGAGAGCAATCAGACGAACCACAACTTGGTTATAGCCCACAATCTACATGTCTCACCCACTCAAATAGCTATTATTTTTTCACCTGACCAGGAAACGATATATCCACTGCTCTGGCCATGGGATAACTCCAAATCGGGAAATCCCATTTCAATTTGGGCCGATACAACCACCATCACACTCTCTATATATTCCAAAGTCCCGTTGCACGGAAGTTGGAATGGCCAGACCGCCAGTTGGACATACTGGAACACGGGATATTTCCGGGTTTTTGCCTCATCCTGATTGAGTCACTTGAAGGCGAAAAGCTCGTGCTATCGGTCGGCGGGCTTTTTTCACATCGTAAGCTAACCAAGCCTACCACAAGCGCTTGATCGATACAGTCAGTGACAATATCGAATGGAATGCGCAGCCTAACGGCCTGTCCGAGTATAGCCTCCGATTCTGTGCTCATGACAAGCAGCCCCCCGTCGTGACCGCCGGAAACTGGCCGAAAGGCGAACTTCGTGCGCGCCGAGGCCGCCGGCAAACTCGGGCGACCAAAGCAACTTCTCCCGGTCGCATGAGCATGCGACCCGCCGCAACACCTGCAACCGTGACTCCAATGATGCGGCAGTACCTGCACCTTATCTGACACGGCTCAGCACACAAACCTCCGCCAATACCTACGCTTTGGCTTTTGGAGATGGGCGGCTATCGACCCGTTTCGGCCGCACATACAAGATTCAAGAATGCCTGCTCCCAGAGCGAAAGCAGACTGTGACTACAAAGAGACAAGGCATCCAGATTCGAACATTTTACCGATCCATCTGGCAATAATTGCATCCGCTTTTCAAGCGATCATTCGGAATTTTCAAAAACATTATTGACTCCATCTTTATCCGAACTTTAGAATCCCCTGCGACAGCTTACGTTTCACTCCCTGCACCACTTGCATCGCTTCCGGTGCCATGACGGGGCGCCTGTACAAGAAGTCAATCGTGCCTCACGGAGGCGAAGTCTTCTTTTACTTTTCAATTCTGGCATTAACCGCCTGCCGGTTATTCCGCCCAATTCGCCCCGCATCACGTCCGGATTAAATCGCGCATTCATCGGAATGCCGTCGCACCGGACGAAGCCGGCCGAGCGCCGGCAGATTCGATCATTCTCATAAAAAATCGCCATTCATCAGGAGGGACATGACATGCATCGCTTCGCGAAGTCGCTTTGTATGGGACTCGTCTGCGCCGGCCTGCTCGCGGCCTGTAACGACGACGACGTCAAGCCGGCCAATCCGCCGTCGAACCAGGCCGCACTGTCGTTCCGCATGGACGCCGGCGGACAAATCAATGCGTTCTACCGGCAGGACCAGGTCGCCGCGCATCTGCTGGTGCGTTCGTCGACGAAACCGCGCCTGCTCGTCGTGTTTCCGGCCGGCAACAGCGGCACCGGGCTGTGGTTCGACGATACGGTGCAGCCGGTGAACTGGAGCCTCGACACGCCACCCGCCTCGCTATCGGCGCCCGACACGCATGGTCGTCCGCTGCACGGCATCGGTGCCGACGTGTCGGTCGACACCGATACGCTGACGATCCGCCAGGGCCTGCTCAGCAACGTGCGCTTCCTGCGCGACTTCAACGGCGGCGCGACGATTCCGCCGGAGATCGTCACTGCCCCGACGATCCAGGGCAGCGCCGCGCAATGGCAGCGCGACAGGATCGACGGCGCCCCCGGCTACGCGCTGCGCATCACGCTGCGCGACGGCGGCAGCATCGCGCCGGCCGCAGGCGGCAAGCTCGTGCTGCGCGCGGCGCCCGGCACACGCACGCTGAAACTGCATGTCGACGCGCTGTCGGGCGAGACGCCGTTGTCGCCGATCACGCGCGCCGACCTGCTCGCGCCGTCCGTGAACCCCGACCCGGTCAGCCAGAACGTGCTCGAATTCCTGAGCTTCCACGACAAGCTGCTGGCCGGCTCGTGGCAGTACGACACCTACTTCGGCCGCGACACGCTGATCTCGGTGCGCATGCTGATGCCGGTGCTGGAGCCGGCGGCGATCGAGGCCGGCCTGACGGCGGTGCTGAGCCGCCTGTCGAACGACGGCAAGGTCGCGCACGAGGAAGGCATCGGCGAATTCGCGCTGATCGACAACGCGAAGAAGGGTCGGCCGAACGATGCGACGCCGGCCTACGACTACAAGATGATCGACAGCGACTACCTGCTCGCGCCGATCGCGGCGGCCTGGCTGATCGACGACACGCGCGGCCAGGCGCGCGCGGCCGCCTATCTCGCGCAACGCGGCAGCGACGGCCAGACCAACGGCAGCCGGCTGGTCGTCAACCTGCTGCACGTCGCGGCGACCGCGCAGCCATTTGCGCAGCAGCCGTCGGTCGCGAACCTGATCCGGCTGCGGCCCGGCGAGATCGTCGGCAACTGGCGCGACAGCACCGACGGGCTCGGCGGCGGCGTCTACCCGTACGACGTGAATGCGGTGCTCGTGCCGGCCGCGCTGCGCGCGGCGAACGCGTTCCTCGCGCGCGGCCTGCTCGATCCGTACCTGGACGCCGGCCAACGCGCGGCGCTCGCGAACACGGCGACCGAAGCGGCCACCTGGGAGCAGCAGGCGCCGCCGCTGTTCCAGGTGAGCGTGCCGGCCGCGCAGGCGGCGACCGACGTGTCGACCTATGCGCCGTCCGCCGGCGTGCCGGCCGGCACCGCGCCGAGCGCGCCGCTGTCGTTCTACGCGCTGTCGCTCGACCAGCAGGGCGCCCCGATCCCCGTCATGAATTCCGACGGCGGCTTCGCGCTGCTGTTCGGCACGCCGCCGGACGACGAGCTCCGGCGGATCGTCGCCGACGTCACGCGGCCCTTCCCGACCGGGCTCGTCACCGATGTCGGGATGCTGATCGCGAACCCCGCGTATGCGAGCCAGGCGCTGTGGCGGAAGTTTACGAGTTCCGCGTATCACGGCACGGTGATCTGGTCGTGGCAGCAGGCGATGTGGGTCGCCGGGCTCGGTCGCCAGCTCGCGCGCCAGGACCTGTCGGACACGACGCGCACGCTGCTGACGCAGGCACGGCAGACGATCTGGCAGGTGATCTCGAACGGACACGACATGCGCACGTCGGAGATGTGGACCTGGTCGTACGTCAACGGCCAGTACCGGCCGGACGCATTCGGCACACGCAGCGCGGATGCGACCGAGGCCAACGCGGCGCAGCTGTGGAGCACGACGTATCTCGCGATCCGCGATCCGCAACTGCGCACGGGCAAGTACTGGTGGCAGGCAGCGCAGCGGATTCAGGACGCGCAGCCGGCGAACGCCGCGGCGATTGCGTCGCGATAGTCGGGCCGCCGGTGAAACGAAAGCCCCGCGCGCGTATTCGCGGGCGGGGCTTCGTTCGGGGTTGCACGCAAAACGGCGGTACGTGGCATCGCGCCGCTGCCCCGCATCAACGCGCGCGGCGTCGCCGGATGCGCGCCGGTCGCGCGTCAGTGCGCGACCACGCGATTGCGCCCGTCGCGCTTCGCCTGGTACAGCCGTTCGTCGACCGCCCGCAGCAACGCATCGACCGTACTCCCGTCCACACCGTACTGCGCGACGCCGACGCTGACCGTCACCTGCACGCGCTTGAAATCCAGCCCGAACGGCGAACTCGCGATCGACGAACGCACGCGCTCGGCCGTCATGCGGGCGCCTTCGAGCGGCATCTCGGGCAACAGCGCCATGAACTCCTCGCCGCCGACCCGCGCGAGCGCACCCGCCGGACGAATCGCCTCGAGACACTGGCGCACGACGCCGCGCAGCACTTCGTCGCCGATCTGGTGCCCGTATGCGTCGTTGATGTTCTTGAAGTTGTCGAGATCGAGCGCCAGCAGGCAAAACGGCGTGCCGTCGCGTTCCGCACGCACGATCTCGCGCTCGACCTGCCCGATGAACTGGCGGCGGTTCGACGCACCCGTCATCGGATCGGTGGCGGCCATGTACTCGAGCTTCTGGTTCGTGCGCCGCAGCTCCTGCAGCGCGCTATCGGTGCGCGCCATCGATTCCGACAGCCGGCTCATCAGGTCTTCCTGGCGGTAGATCGCCGAGAACGAGCGCGTCGTCTGCAGCGCCTGCACGACGCCATAGCTGAGCAGGAAGAACCCGCCCGCGAAGATCGCATGCGCGAGCCACCACATGTGATTCCATGGCTTGCCGAGGATGAACGCGACCGACGACAGCGCGAACGCCATGATCGACATGCCGTAGATCACCATCAGCGGCGAACGGATCCGCCTGGCGAGCAGCACGCCGACGTTCAGCAGCGAAAACACCAGCGCGCCGCCTTCCATCGACAGCCGCGTGCCCAGCGCGCCGGCGACCGGCGAATACGCGATATAGGCGACCGCCACATTGACGATCAAGAAAAACGCGATCCACGGCAGCCAGGTTAGCGCGCGCGTGCGCTTCTCCGGCCGATCGGGCGGATTCGAATACGACAGCATGCCCGTCAGCAGCAGGATCGACATCACCAGCCGCGACGCGGGCCCGTACAGCAGGAACAGCCAGATATTGTGGTGCGCCATCCCGGTGAAGACCCCGTGCAGCGCATAGATCATCGCGAAGCCGAGAAAGCCGAGGGTCAGCCAGCGCAGCAGCGGCTCGCCGGACGACCGGTAGCACACCCACGTCACGTAGGTGACGAATGCGCCTTCGAGTGTGGCAGCCGCGATCGCGATTTCATGGAATGCGTGGCTCTCGAACACGACGCGCGGGTCGCCGAAGAACCACAAATAGGCGATCAGATAGGCCGGCAAGAGCGCGAATCCGATCAGCAGGCATTTCGCGTAGAGCCTCGCGGCGGCGCTGACGACGCGCGGGGGTTCCGCCGATGCATAGGTCGTGCTCAATTTGATCCCCGTTTCGGTCTGCTGCGTGGTTCGAACGTCCACGGTGCCGGAAACGCGTGCTGCATCGTCTTCGCCGGCTACCGGAAACGCGTCGCGAGCGTCCGTGCGACGCACGCGCTGGTCCATCCCGCCGAAAGGCAAATGTCAGAGCAAGTATAGATGCGGCAATTCGTTTGACAAGTAAGGAGAAACGGCAGCATCGAAAGGACGCCTTTTACTTGCGATTCCTTTCAAATGGCCTGCGAATGCCGGCGCTCGCGGCTTCCACTCAAGAAGCCGCGAGTTAGCCAGTCGAAATCAAACGATTTCGAACAGCCCGGCCGCCCCCTGCCCGCCGCCGATGCACATCGTGACGACCACGTATTTCACGCCGCGCCGCTTGCCTTCGATCAGCGCATGGCCCGTCAGGCGCGCACCCGACACACCGTACGGATGGCCGACCGCGATCGCGCCACCGTTCACATTCAGGCGTTCCTCAGGAATCCCGAGCGTGTCGCGACAGTACAGCACTTGCACCGCGAACGCTTCGTTCAGTTCCCACAGGCCGATGTCGTCGACCTTCAGCCCGGCCTGCTTCAGCAGCTTCGGCACGGCGAACACCGGGCCGATGCCCATCTCGTCCGGCTCGCAGCCGGCCACCGCGAAACCGCGGAACACGCCGAGCGGACGCAGCCCGTCGCGCTGCGCGACGTCCGCGTTCATCACCACGCACGCCGACGCGCCGTCCGAAAACTGGCTCGCGTTGCCCGCGGTGATCACGCCGCCCGGCACGGCCGAACGGATGTTCGACACGCCTTCGAGCGTCGTGTCGGGCCGGATGCCTTCGTCGGCCGACACCGTCACGTCCTGCGTGAACAGCCGGCCCGTCGCCTTGTCGGCAATGCCCGCGCGTACGGTAATCGGCACGATCTCGTCGTTGAAGCGCCCGGCTTCCTGCGCGGCCGCGGCCCGCAGTTGCGACTGCACGCCGTACGCGTCCTGCCGCTCCTTCGAAATCCCGTAGCGCTTCGCGACGTTCTCCGCCGTCTGCAGCATGTTCCAGTAGATCTCGGGCTTGTGCTCGACGAGCCAGCCTTCCTGGATCATGTGCCGGTTCATTTCGTTCTGCACGCACGAGATCGATTCGACGCCGCCTGCGATGTACACGTCGCCCTCGCCCGCGATGATCCGCTGCGCGGCGAGCGCGATCGTCTGCAGGCCGGACGAGCAGAAACGATTCACCGTCATCCCCGGCACGCTCACCGGCAGCCCGGCGCGCAGCGCGATCTGCCGAGCGATGTTGGCGCCGGTCGCGCCTTCGGGGTTCGCGCAACCCATGATCACGTCCTCGATGCGCGCGGGGTCGAGCTTCGCGCGTTCGAGCGCGGCCGCGACCACGTGGCCGCCGAGCGTCGCGCCGTGCGTCATGTTGAATGCGCCGCGCCACGATTTCGCGAGCGGCGTGCGTGCGGTCGATACGATTACGGCTTCGGTCATGCGAGTCTCCTTCGGTCCTGCTTCAGGTTATGGTCTGCTTACCTATGGAACGCGCATGCGTTGCCACGAGAACGGCCGCTCGCGAGGCGCGCGACGCCGCGAATACTAACGTATTCGCAAGGAGCGCAACGCGGCGAGCGGCCGTTCTCGTGGCAACCCCAAACTTGAAATTCATTCCACGGGAATGCCCGAAATCGCCCGTATGGCGGCGTCGCTCGTCGCTTGTTTGGCTCGGCCAAACGGCGCTCCTCACTTCTTGCCATACGCCCCGAAGGAAGTCCCCTTGGGGGACGAGCGATTTCGGGCATTCGCATGTGCGTTCCATAGGTAAGCAGACCCTAAATCGGATGGGAATGCGCTACGCCGTCGGGCGCGCGCCCGCGGACGTCACATGCGCGACGCCCGCCGCCTGCATCTGTTGCCATGCGTGCGCGAGCGACCCGTTCAGGTCGATCGCGCGGCACGCATCATTGATCACCGCGGCCTCGAAGCCGGCCGCGCGCGCATCGAGCGCGGACCACGCGACGCAATAGTCGGTCGCGAGCCCGCAACACCACACGCGCTTCGCGCCGAGCTCGCGCAGATAGCCGGCGAGCCCCGTGCGCGTCGTGCGGTCGGCTTCGACGAACGCGGAATAGCTGTCGAGCTGGGCGTCGCCGCCCTTGCGAATCACGAGCCTGGCATGCGGGATGTCGAGGTCGCGATGCAGCGCCGCGCCTTCGGTGTCCTGCACGCAGTGCACGGGCCACAGCACCTGCTCGCCGTACGGCAGCGCGAGCGTCGAGAACGGCTCATGCCCCGGGTGGTTCGCGGCGAACGACACGTGTTCGCGCGGATGCCAGTCCTGCGTGAGCACGACCTGGTCGAAGCGTCGCGCGAGCGCGTTGATCACCGGCACGACCGCGTCGCCGTCCGGCACCGCGAGTGCGCCGCCCGGCATGAAGTCGTACTGCACGTCGATCACGAGCAATACGTCGTCGGTGCGTTTCATTGCGTTTCTCCTTGCTGCCTTCGCCGTGCCGTCACGCGCGGCCGTCAGTCGTTGAATCCGCGCCCGGCCGACGCCCGCTCGGCGATCGACGGCGCGAGCTGCCATGCGTCGCCGTTCGGCGCGGCCGCGTAGCGGCGGATCGCCCGCTCGACGTTGTAGAGGCCGACCATGTCCGCGTACAGCATCGGGCCGCCACGCCAGAGCGGGAAGCCGTAGCCGGTCAGGTAGACCATGTCGATGTCGGACGCCTTCGACGCGATCTTCTCCTCGAGGATCTTCGCGCCTTCGTTGACGAGCGCGAACACGAGCCGCTCGACGATCTCGTCGTCGCCGATCTTGCGCCGCTCGATGCCGCGCTCCTTCGAATACGCGACGACCATCTCGTCGACGAGTGCCGACGGCTTCGCCTTGCGCTCGCCCGGCACGTAGTCGTACCAGCCGCCGCCCGTCTTCTGGCCGAAGCGGCCCTGTTCGCACAGGCGGTCGGCGATCTTCGAGTACTGCAGATCGGGCTTCTCGACATAGCGGCGCTTGCGGATCGCCCAGCCGATGTCGTTGCCGGCGAGGTCGCTCATCCGGAACGGGCCCATCGCGAAACCGAATTTCTCGATCGCACGATCGACCTGCGCGGGCAGCGCGCCTTCCTCCAACATGAAGAGCGCCTGGCGGATGTACTGCTCGATCATCCGGTTGCCGATGAAGCCGTCGCACACGCCCGACACGACCGCCGTCTTGCGGATCTTCTTGGCGACCGCCATCACGGTCGCGAGCACGTCCTTCGCGGTCTGCGCGCCGCGCACGACCTCGAGCAGCTTCATCACGTTCGCGGGGCTGAAGAAGTGCATGCCGACCACGTCCTGCGGACGCTTCGTGAACGCGGCGATCTTGTCGACGTCGAGCGTCGACGTGTTCGACGCGAGGATCGCGCCCGGCTTCGCGACGGCGTCGAGCTGGCCGAACACCTGCTCCTTCACGCCGAGCTCCTCGAACACGGCCTCGACGATCAGATCCGCGTCCTTCAGGTCGTCGTAGGACAGCGTCGGCGTGATCAGCGCCATGCGCGCATCGAGCTTCTGCTGCGTGAGCTTGCCCTTCTTCACCTGCGCGTCGTAGTTCTTGCGGATCGTGGCCAGCCCGCGCTCGAGTGCGTCCTGCTTCGTCTCGAGCAGCGTGACGGGCAGCCCCGCGTTGATGAAGTTCATCGCGATCCCGCCGCCCATCGTGCCCGCGCCGATCACGCCGACGCGGCGGATCTCGCGCACCGGCGTGTCGGCCGGCACGTCGGGAATCTTGCTCGCCGCGCGCTCGCCGAAGAATGCATGCCGCAGCGCGCGGCTTTCCGGCGTCATCATCAGCGCGACGAAGCCCTCGCGCTCGGCGACGCTGCCCTTGTCGAAGCCGTTCAGCACGCCGGCTTCGATCGCGTCGATGCACTTGTGCGGCGCGGGGAGATTCGGCGCGGCGGCCCGCGCCGAATTGCGCGCGAACTGGATGAAACCCGCGGCGTTCTCGTGGACGATCTTGCGATCGCGCACGCGCGGGTGCGGCCCCTTCTGCGCACCGACCTTGCGCGCGAACGCGACGGCCGCGTCGAGCAGCTCGCCGTCGGCCATCGCGTCGAACAGCCCGCTGTCCGCGAGTTGCTCCGACGGCACCGGTGCGCCCGACACGATCATGTTCAGCGCGGTTTCGAGGCCCACCGCACGCGGCAGCCGCTGCGTGCCGCCCGCGCCCGGCAGCAGGCCGAGCTTCACTTCGGGCAGCGCGACCTGCGCACCCGGCGCCGCGACGCGATAGTGCGCGCCGAGCGCGAGCTCCAGCCCGCCGCCCATCACGACGCTGTGCAGCGCCGCGACGACCGGCTTCGCGCTCGCCTCCACCGCGCGAATCACGGTGTGCAGCGTGGGCTCCTGCAGGGCCTTCGGGGTATTGAATTCGGTGATGTCGGCGCCGCCCGAGAACGCGCGGCCGGCGCCCGTCAGCACGATCGCCGTGACCGACGGATCCTGCAACGCGCGATCGAGCGCGTCCATGACGCCCTGGCGCGTCGACAGGCCGAGCCCGTTGACGGGCGGATTGTTGAGCGTAATGACGGCCACGCCGTCGCGAGTCGAGTAATCCACTGCCATCTGCCTGCCTCCATGCATCGCGCGCCGGGGTGGCTGCGCTTCATTGTGCGCGGTCGAACGGCCGCATGTCCGGATCGAACCGAGGCAGCATACAACGAAAAAGCACGGTCGTTCAATTTGAATTTTTCCCGTTCCGGGGGGCGGATCGGGCGACCGCGTGGCGGACTACGGGGCGGACCGTCGCCGGTCCTGGCTTACGGCTCGCCGACCGCCGTCGGCAGCACGTAGTCGCGGAACGTCTCGCGCAGCTTCAGCTTCTGCAGCTTGCCGGTCGCGGTGTGCGGCAGCGATTCGACGAACACGACGTCGTCGGGCACCCACCACTTCGCGACCTTGCCTTCGTAGAACGCGAGCAGCGCGTCACGGCTGAGATTCGCCCCTTCGCGCGGCACGACGACGAGCAGCGGACGCTCGGTCCATTTCGGGTGCGCACAGGCGATGCAGGCGGCTTCGGCCACGCCCGGGTGCGCGATCGCGACGTTCTCGATGTCGATCGAGCTGATCCACTCGCCGCCGGACTTGATCACGTCCTTGCTACGGTCGGTAATCTGCAGGAAGCCGTCGGGATCGATCGTCGCGACGTCGCCGGTGGGGAACCAGCCGTCCGACAGCGGCGAGGTGTCGCTCCTGAAGTAGTGGTCGATCACCCAGGGCCCGCGCACCTGCAGTTCGCCGAACGCGACGCCATCCCACGGCAGTTCGTGGCCGTCGTCGCCGACGATCCGCATGTCGACGCCGCAGATCACGCGCCCCTGCTTCTCCAGCAGCCGGCGCTGCGTGTCGAGCGGCCGCTGCGACTGCGCCCAGTTCAGCTTCGCGAGCGTGCCGAGCGGCGACAGCTCGGTCATCCCCCATGCATGGATCACGCGCACGCCGTATTCGTCCTCGAACGTGCGCAGCATCGCGGGCGGGCATGCGGAGCCGCCGATCACCGTGCGGTTCAGCGTCGAGAAGCGCACGCCGGCCTCGCGCATGTAGTTCAGCAGCCCGAGCCACACGGTCGGCACGCCCGCGGAAAACGTCACGCGTTCGGCCTCCATCAGTTCGTACAGCGACTTGCCGTCGAGGTCCTTGCCGGGCAGCACGAGCTTGCCGCCCGTGAGCGGCACCGCGTACGGCAGCCCCCACGCGTTCACATGGAACATCGGCACGACGGGCAGCACGGCGTCCAGCGCCGACAGGTTCATCGCGTCGGGCAGTGCGGCGCCGTATGCGTGCAGCACCGTCGAGCGATGCGAATACAGCACGCCCTTCGGATTGCCCGTCGTGCCCGACGTGTAGCACAGGCCCGACGCCTGCCGCTCGTCGAGGCGCGGCCAGTCATAGTGACCGTCTTCGGCGTCGACGAGGGTTTCGTAGCACAGGTACGGCAGCGCGCCGGACGGCAGGTGCGCGGCGTCGGTCATCGCGATCCAGCCCTTCACGTGCGGGCACTGCGGCGCGATCGAATCGACGAGCGGCGCGAAATTGATGTCGAAGAAAACGTAGCGGTCTTCCGCGTGATTAATGATGTAGGCGATCTGCTCAGGAAAGAGGCGCGGGTTGATCGTGTGGCACACGGCGCCCATCCCGCCGATCCCGTAATACGCCTCCAGGTGCCGGTAGCCGTTCCAGGCCAGCGTGCCGACGCGGTCGCCCGATTCGACGCCGAGCCGTGCGAGCGCCTGCGCGAGGCGCTTCGCGCGTTGCTCGCAGTCTCGGTACGTGTAGCGATGCAGGTCGCCTTCCACGCGCTTCGACACGATCTCCGTGTCGCCCGCATAACGCGCGGCATGCGCGATCAGCGACGACACGAGCAACGGCATGTCCATCATCTGGCCCAGCAACGGCTTACCCATCGTCTTGTTCTCCCGGAAGGACGCGAATCGGTGACCAGCCTTGAAGCGGTGCGCCTGCTTGCGGCCCGTCCACGGCCGGACGGGCGTCGCGCAACGCACGCGGGCCGCCATGCGGGCGGCGCGGCGCCGCCTTACAATATCGGCTTACCCAGAGGCGCTCAACATGTCGTTTTCCCGAAGCGCAGCCGATGCGGCTGACACTCTCCCCGACCTCGCCGCCACGCTCGGCGCGCCGGCCCTTGGCGCGTTCGTCACGCTCGGCGACGCGTTTCATACGCGGCTGCCGGCCGCGCCGCTGCCTGCGCCGTACGTCGTCGGCTTTTCGGACGAAGTCGCGCAATTGCTCGGCCTGCCGGCATCGTTCGCCGCCCAGCCCGGCTTCGCCGAGCTGTTCGCCGGCAACCCGACGCGCGACTGGCCCGCGAACGCGCTGCCGTACGCGTCGGTGTATTCCGGTCACCAGTTCGGCGTGTGGGCCGGCCAGCTCGGCGACGGCCGCGCGCTGACGATCGGCGAACTCCCCGGCACCGACGGCCGACGCTACGAGCTGCAGATCAAGGGCGGCGGCCGCACGCCGTATTCGCGGATGGGCGACGGCCGCGCCGTGCTGCGTTCGTCGATCCGCGAATTCCTGTGTTCCGAAGCGATGCATCACCTCGGCATCCCGACCACGCGCGCGCTCACGGTGGTCGGCTCCGACCAGCCGGTGGTGCGCGAGGAGATCGAGACGTCGGCCGTGGTCACGCGCGTGTCGGAGAGCTTCGTGCGCTTCGGCCACTTCGAGCACTTCTTCTCGAACGATCGCCCGGACCTGTTGCGCCAGCTCGCCGATCACGTGATCGACCGCTTCTATCCGGCGTGCCGCGACGCCGACGATCCGTACCTCGCGCTGCTCGAAGCCGCGACGCTGCGCACGGCCGAGCTCGTCGCGCAATGGCAGGCCGTCGGCTTCTGCCACGGCGTGATGAACACCGACAACATGTCGATCCTCGGCCTGACGATCGACTACGGACCGTTCGGCTTCGTCGACGCGTTCGACGCGAATCACATCTGCAACCACTCCGACACGAGCGGCCGCTACGCGTACCGGATGCAGCCGCGCATCGCGCACTGGAACTGCTACTGCCTCGCACAGGCGCTGTTGCCGCTGATCGGGCTGCAGCACGGCATCAGCGACGACGATGCGCGCGCCGAGCGCGCGGTTGACGACGCGCAGGCCGTGCTCGCGAAGTTTCCGGAACGCTTCGGCCCCGCGCTCGAACGCGCGATGCGTGCGAAGCTCGGCCTCGAGCTGGAACGCGAAAACGACGCCGAGCTCGCGAACAAGCTGCTCGAAACGATGCACGCGAGCCATGCGGACTTCACGCTGACGTTCCGCCGGCTCGCGCAGCTGTCGAAGCACGATGCGAGCCGCGACGCGCCGGTGCGCGACCTGTTCATCGATCGCGACGCGTTCGACGCGTGGGCGAACCTCTACCGCACGCGGCTGTCCGAGGAGACGCGCGACGACGCGGCCCGCGCGGCCGCGATGAACCGCGTGAACCCGAAATACGTGCTGCGCAACCATCTGGCCGAAGTCGCGATCCGGCACGCGAAGGAAAAAGACTTTTCCGAAGTCGAACGACTCGCGCAGGTGCTGCGCCGGCCGTTCGACGAACAACCGGAACATGAAGCGTATGCGGCATTGCCGCCCGACTGGGCCGGGTCGCTCGAAGTGAGCTGTTCGTCGTGACCCGCACGACCCGACCGACCGATCAGGAGAATTCCCACATGTCACACGATTCCGACGATAAAACCTACCCGTACCAGAAGGATGACGCCGAACTGCGCCGCCGCCTCACGCCGATGCAGTACGAGGTCACGCAGCATGCGGCGACCGAGCGCGCGTTCACCGGCGAATACACCGACACCGAAGACGCCGGCATCTACACATGCGTCGTCTGCAGCACGCCGCTGTTCGAATCCGGCGCGAAATTCCATTCGGGCTGCGGCTGGCCCAGCTATTTCAAGCCGCTGAACGGCGAGGTGATCGACGAGAAGATCGACCGCACGCACGGGATGGTGCGCGTCGAGGTCCGCTGCAACCATTGCGGCGCGCATCTCGGCCACGTGTTCGAGGACGGCCCGCGCGACAAGACCGGTTTGCGGTACTGCATCAATTCGGCTGCGTTAAACTTCGAGTCCCGACCCGAAAACGAATGAGCGGCGCCGGACGGATCGGTCGGACAGCCTTCCCCGGCTGCGCCGATTCCGGACGGTGTCGCCTGGCGGGTCCCTACAACGGTGAAAGGCCGCGCGATGCGGTCTTTCACGCAGCTGCGAGCGCCATGAAATTCCTGTTCGATCTGTTTCCGATCATCCTGTTTTTCGCCGCCTTCAAGGTCTGGGGCATCTTCACCGCCACCGCCGTCGCGATCGTCGCGACGCTGGCCCAGGTCGCGTGGGTCGCCTTCCGCCACCGGAAGGTCGACACGATGCTGTGGGTCAGTCTCGGCGTGATCGTCGTCTTCGGCGGCGCCACCCTCGTCCTGCATGACGAAAAATTCATTCAATGGAAACCGACTGTGCTGTACTGGTTGTTTGCGATCGGGCTGCTCGCCGCACGCTATGCGTTCGGCAACAACCTGATCGAGAAGATGATGGGCAAGCAGCTTACGCTGCCGCATCCCGTATGGGACAAGCTGAACGTCGCGTGGGCGCTGTTCTTCGCGGTGCTTGGCGTCGCGAACCTGTACGTGGTGCAGAACTACACCGAATCGCAGTGGGTGAACTTCAAGCTGTTCGGGACGACGGGCGCGATGGTCGTGTTCATCATCCTGCAGAGCCTGTGGCTCACGAAGTACCTGAAGGACGAATGACATGACCGACGCCTTTCTCGACGCCTCGCCCGACGAGCGCATCGCGCTGATCGAAGCGCGCCTCACCGCCTCGCTCGCGCCGCTGTCGCTCGCGGTGCGCGACGACAGCGCGCAGCACGCGGGCCACGCCGGCGCGGCCGCCGGCGGCCACTACACGGTCACGATCGTGTCGGCCGCATTCGCGGGCAAGCCGCGCGTGGCGCGGCACCGGCTGGTGTATGATGCGCTCGCTGATGCGATGCAGCGCGGCATTCACGCGCTCGCGATCGTGGCTTATACGCCCGAAGAATTCAACGAATCTTCAATCTAGTCTCAACAGGAATTCCCGATGATCCTGAAATCCCCCCGCCTGTGGGTCGCGGCGGCTGCTTTTGCAGCGGCACCGGCATTCGCCCAGAACATCGCCGTCGTGAACGGCACGCCGATTCCGAAGTCGCGCGCCGACGCGATGGTCGCGCAGCTCGTCCAGCAAGGTCAGACCGACAGCCCGCAACTGCAGCAGGCCGTGCGCCAGGAACTCGTGAACCGCGAAATCCTGATGCAGGAAGCGATCCGCGAAGGCATCCCGAACCGCCCGGACGTGAAGGCGCAGGTCGCCGTCGCGCAGCAGACGGTCGTGCTGCGCTCGATGATCGAGAGCTTCCTGAAGAAGAACCAGCCGACCGATGCGGACGTGAAGGCGCGCTATGACGAGCTCGTGAAGGGCGCTGGCGGCAACCGCGAGTACCACCTGCATCACATCCTCGTCGACAGCGAGCAGCAAGCGAAGGACCTGATCGCGAAGATCAAGGGCGGCGCGAAGTTCGAGGATCTCGCGAAGCAGTACTCGAAGGATCCGGGTTCGGGCAAGAATGGCGGCGACCTCGACTGGTCCGACCCGAAGGCGTACGTGCCGGAATTCGCGGCGGCCGCGCAGAAGCTGCAGAAAGGCCAGATGACCGACACGCCGGTGAAGACGCAGTTCGGCTGGCACATCATCCGTGCCGACGACATTCGCGACGTCGCGCCGCCGCCGTTCGATCAGGTGAAGGCGCAGATCGCCCAGCAGCTCGTGCAGCAGAAGCTGCAGGCGTTCGAGGAAGGCCTGCGCCAGCAGGCGAAGATCCAGTAACGTCGGCGACACTCGCCCACGCCAAGGCCGCTCCCCGGAGCGGCCTTTTTCATGGTTCTTCACGGATTAGCGTGAAGGCGAGGCCTAAAAGGAAAGCGGTGCCCGAAGGAATAGACTGGTTGTGCGACCA
>NZ_JAWRYD010000438.1:0-254 GCF_046534765.1 Burkholderia sp. SIMBA_062 | reverse complement strand
CTCAGACCCAGCGAGTTGGCCCGCTGCTGGATGCGCTGCCCCAGCCTCTCACCCTGCGTATGCATGAAATCCGTCGCTTGCTCTGCCGTGGCCCGAGGGGCATCGACAGATGTGCCATCAGAAGACGCGGGCGCCTCATGATCAGGCACTGCATCGACGGGGCGTACGTGCACCCTCGGCGCCATCCCGGCCAGACCTTGCGCGAGCGCATGCTGCAGCTCGCGCAAGGCCGTATCACGCTCGCCTGAGTTGCT
>NZ_JAWRYD010000437.1:0-254 GCF_046534765.1 Burkholderia sp. SIMBA_062 | reverse complement strand
CCCCTGTTTTTTGTGCTCGGTCTGCCTAATTCTCAGGGCAGACTTTTTATTGAATAATACAATATATATTATAAAAATTTCCTCGAGTAAAAAAAACAATATTCAGACTCAAGAGAATTTTGTTTCTGTGCAGTTGAAAGATATTATTTCATATTGAATACCATGATATTGAAAATATCGATTTTATCTATCCTGATATGATAGCTGTAATTTGTGAAATATAAAAAATCTGGTTGTTAAAAAATAGAATAGAG
>NZ_JAWRYD010000436.1:0-254 GCF_046534765.1 Burkholderia sp. SIMBA_062 | reverse complement strand
GAAAGTTTGTCCGCGGCCACCGCGAGAATCACCAGCATGCCGGTGATCAATACCTGGTAGACCGAAGAAACGCCGATCAGTGTCAGGCCGTTTCGAAACACGCCGACAATCAGCGCGCCGAGCAGCGTGCCGGAAATCGAACCGCGCCCGCCGAAAAGACTCGTGCCGCCGAGCACGACCGCGGTAATGCTGTCGAGATTCTCTGTTTGCCCCGCTTGCGGATCGCCCACGCCGGTACGCGATACAGACAACAG
>NZ_JAWRYD010000435.1:0-254 GCF_046534765.1 Burkholderia sp. SIMBA_062 | reverse complement strand
CCTTTAACCGTCGGAGTCGATCGCCTTATGTTTTTGCGAGATAAACCAGACTCTAGCCTCGTGAGGCCAGATCAAATTTCAAAAAAATCGGGGAAAAAGCGCCCCTGACCCCAGAAAAGGGGTTTAGTAGTCGATGCTCGTAAAGTGAGCGAACTTAGCGCCCTAATTACATCTTGATTTCGTCGTGCGTGTCAACATCTTTCTTCATCTGGCAGCGTGGGTGGGTTGAGGGGCATTCGGTGCAAGGTATCGGC
>NZ_JAWRYD010000434.1:0-254 GCF_046534765.1 Burkholderia sp. SIMBA_062 | reverse complement strand
CGCGAAGCAGCCGGGCATCGTGCCGCTCGGTTCCGCGTTTCCCTCGCCGACATTTTTCCCGCTGTCGCGTCTGGCCAAATCGCTCGGCCACGCGGCGCGCAGCGTGAGCCCGTGGAGCACGGTGGTCGATCTGCCGCCGGGCAATGAGAATCTGCGCCGCCAGATTGCGCTGCGCTACATGCGTATCGGCATTTCGCAGCCCGCCGACGAAATCGTCGCGACCAATGGCGCGCTCGAAGCGCTCAATCTCTGCC
>NZ_JAWRYD010000433.1:0-254 GCF_046534765.1 Burkholderia sp. SIMBA_062 | reverse complement strand
AAATAGAAGAATGATCGTTATAATTGTACTTACTATTAACATTGTAGGTGAAAAATCCCCAACACCAAGCCAGCCATATTTGAAGCATTCAAAAATACCGGTTAGCGGATTAAACTTAGCTAAATTTTTAAAATATCCAGGGAGCATAGATACAGGATAGATAACGGGCGTTGCATACATATATAAGCTTATACCGAAACCTAGTAACATACTTAGATCTTTGTATTTGGTAGTAAGTGCAGAGAATATCATTC
>NZ_JAWRYD010000432.1:0-254 GCF_046534765.1 Burkholderia sp. SIMBA_062 | reverse complement strand
GATAGGAATGGAGAAAGAGGCTATATTAAAACAAGAAATTAAAAAAGACGGAGAATATCTAGATCTTGCTCTATATTCTATTTTCTATTTTCAAGAAATAAAGTATTAATTACTTCTTAAAAATATAAAAACAGCCTTAAAGGCTGTTTTTTTTGCTTAGTATAGCTTGCATTTTTATTAAAATAAAAGAAAAATTATCTTTTACTTTTGAAAAAGGACTTAACGATGGAAGAACATTCGTTTTCCATAATGCC
>NZ_JAWRYD010000431.1:0-254 GCF_046534765.1 Burkholderia sp. SIMBA_062 | reverse complement strand
ATTATGATCATTTATTTATTATTTATACGAAAACCTATGGAAACAGATAGGATTATCAATTATCTTCTTTTTCTATTTTTAGGAATAATTGGTTTAAAAAAAATAATTAAAAATTAAACTCCATTGATAAAAACTAGTCTTTAGATATATTATTTAAAAACATTTTTTTACTGTATCCTTATTATTTAAAAGAGCTATAGAGTAAAATTGCATTCTAGTTATTTACTATTTTCATAATTTATCTGAAATGTGTC
>NZ_JAWRYD010000430.1:0-254 GCF_046534765.1 Burkholderia sp. SIMBA_062 | reverse complement strand
CGAGGGACGGCAGGGCATGGCCGCCATCGGGCGAGGGCGGTGGTCGCCGTCGATACGACGGCGGCCGGCGACACCTTCGTCGGCGGCTTCGCGGCGGCCCGCGCGAGCGGTGCGTCGATGGATGACGCCATTGCGTTCGGCCAGCACGCGGCCGCGATCAGCGTGACGCGCCACGGCGCGCAAACCTCGATTCCGACACGCGAAGAAGTGGAGCGTGCGGCCGTATAGATTCCGCGACGACGGAACGGGCAGCA
>NZ_JAWRYD010000429.1:0-254 GCF_046534765.1 Burkholderia sp. SIMBA_062 | reverse complement strand
CGCCGCGCTTCTGCCAATGGCCTGCATGACGAACGCGGATCAGGCGAATCGTGAACCGAACGGAAACATGCGCATCGACCACCCTCCGTCGAGGCGACAACCATTTAACTCAAACGTATCAAAAATATAGACGCAGGAGGTAATCAATGGAATCAGTAAAGCGAGGTGAAACGCGTCCCACGCCGAAGCGGGGCGTCGCACTGACGACGATCTTGCTCGCATTGGCTTTTTCCCTCTCTTACATGGATCGGCAG
>NZ_JAWRYD010000428.1:0-254 GCF_046534765.1 Burkholderia sp. SIMBA_062 | reverse complement strand
GCCAATGTCGCTGATCATCACCGGCTTCGCCCCGGTCACCGACATCCGGAAAACCCTGACCCCGCAACTGCGCATGGACAAGGGCGAGACCGACCTGATCCTGATCGACCTGGGCCGTGGCAAGAACCGCATGGGCGCCTCGATCCTGGCCCAGACCTACGGCAAGATCGCTGCCCAGGCACCGGACGTCGACGATGCTGAAGACCTCAAGGCCTTCTTCGCCGTGATCCAGGGCTTGAACGCCGACGGCCACC
>NZ_JAWRYD010000427.1:0-254 GCF_046534765.1 Burkholderia sp. SIMBA_062 | reverse complement strand
GCCAGCGGCAAGACGGTCATCACCGATCGTGGCCCGGTTCGGGTCGAAGTCCCCCGCGATCGCGACGGCAGCTTCGAACCGATTCTGATTCCCAAGCACGAGCGCCGCTTCACCGGCTTCGACGAGCGCATCATCGCGATGTACGCGCGTGGGATGAGCGTGCGCGAGATTCAGGGATTTCTGGCCGAGCACTACGGCACCGAAGTGTCGCCCGACTTCATCAGCTCGGTCACCGACGAGGTGATGGCCGAGGC
>NZ_JAWRYD010000426.1:0-255 GCF_046534765.1 Burkholderia sp. SIMBA_062 | reverse complement strand
ATATTCAAAATTGATGAAACCGATGTATATCACGGATTACGTGGAGGGTTGCAGGAAGAAGTTACAGATATTGCTGATCAGGCTCAATATCCAGAAGTGGTTTGGGTTCCAAATGCAGATACGCAAGGAACATATACATCTCCTGGAAATACATTGGTGAATGAAGCAGACTGTGATTATACAATTGAACAATTAATTATCAATTTTTCACAACATGAAGATAAAGAATCTTGTTATAACATGTTATTAGATATG
>NZ_JAWRYD010000425.1:0-255 GCF_046534765.1 Burkholderia sp. SIMBA_062 | reverse complement strand
CGAGTCAGCGCTTCAAACGCTGCTCGATCACGTTCAACATTCGCGCACAAGCAACGAATCCGTGGGTCAGCTCTTCGTGAGAGATCTGACGGAAGATCCGGTTGTCGTTGAACTTGCGACCGTTCTGGTGCCCACACGGGCTGCGTGGGCTCGTGTCGTCTTTGACACAGATCGGGCGATGACCGAGCGCGAAGTGCTTTTCGAGAAGGGGCTGCATTGCATAGGGCTCTGGCACACACATCCTGAGCCATCACC
>NZ_JAWRYD010000424.1:0-255 GCF_046534765.1 Burkholderia sp. SIMBA_062 | reverse complement strand
ATCACGCCGACGAACAGCAGCCTGCGGCCGTCGACGGGCACGAGCGCGAAACTCTGGCCGTTCGTGCCGTTGATATAGGTGACCTTAAAGGTCTTGCCGTCCGCGCAGGTGTAGCTGAAGGTGTGGCGCGCCTGAGTCTGGATTTCGCGCACTTCGAGCGGCGCCGCGCTCGCGTGCAAGGCGGCGCAGGCGAGGCCGAGCCCGAGCGCCGCGCGCCACGGAGAGGAAAGAAAAGAAGGCAACTTCGAACGAAGC
>NZ_JAWRYD010000423.1:0-255 GCF_046534765.1 Burkholderia sp. SIMBA_062 | reverse complement strand
CGAGCGTAAACCAATGAACCTAGGCAGAGAAAAAGTGAAATACTTGAAAAATCAAGGTCGCAGCGCTCGCGGGTGCCGCCAACCTAAAAAATATTAATTTGTAACGACACACTGGCGGATCGACTAAAGTCGTAGTCGGCCCACAGGAAACAGAGCCATCTCCGGACTGAACGGATTCGAAACTCTCACGAGCCCTATCGATTGGAGCGGCATCGATATGTACAAAATAAGGGAGTTTATCTCTCGAGCATAAAC
>NZ_JAWRYD010000422.1:0-255 GCF_046534765.1 Burkholderia sp. SIMBA_062 | reverse complement strand
ACATCGCACCGCTGCCGTTATCGACAGACTGCGCACCGACTTGCAGGTCCGTCTGCGCGGTAATCGCACCGTGGTTAGCAACGGTTCCGGCTTGCACATTGACGCTGCCATTTCCACCGATCACACCGCCCTGCGCACCCGCTGCGGTCGCTCCTGCGGCATTGACCAATTGCCCGGTCGTCGCGATCGACAAACCGTCACCGTTCAACGATGTAACGCGACCGGCCGAATTGTCCAACGAGTTTCCCGAAATAT
>NZ_JAWRYD010000421.1:0-255 GCF_046534765.1 Burkholderia sp. SIMBA_062 | reverse complement strand
ATCGTGATCGCGCTGATCGCGTTCGTGGCCATCTGGCTGATCCGCAAGTTCATGAACCGCCGCCGTCCGGCTGAGCCCGCGTATCAAACGGGCGGTGCGAATCTGAACACTAACCTGAGCCAGATGGGCGGCTACAACCCGCAGGAGCCGCGCTACACGGCGCCGCCCACGGGCCAGTACCTCGCGCCCGAAGCGAATGCGCTGAGCACGCCGCAGATCGACACGCCGCCCGCCATTCCGGCGGGTTTCGACAGC
>NZ_JAWRYD010000420.1:0-255 GCF_046534765.1 Burkholderia sp. SIMBA_062 | reverse complement strand
CGGCGCATCGGACCCATCCGGATTGGGTCTATGGTTTTCCGGAAATGACGCCGGGGCAGGCGGAGCGCATCGCGAACGCGCGCAGGGTGACGAATCCCGGCTGCTATCCGACCGGCGCAATCGGCTTGCTGCATCCCTTGATGGCGGCTGGGCTCATCCCGGACAACTACCCGATCAGTATTCACGCGGTCTCCGGATACTCGGGACGCGGGCGTGCTGGCGTGGACGAACATGAAGGGCCGGGCGCAGCGAACG
>NZ_JAWRYD010000419.1:0-255 GCF_046534765.1 Burkholderia sp. SIMBA_062 | reverse complement strand
GGCACATTGCAGAGATCGAGTAGCGACCAGTACAAGCCGCGAATCGCATACGTCAGCACGCCGATGAAGAGCACGAGAAACACCAGCAACACATGGCTGCTGATCTGCGGCGCGGCGATCAGGCCGACCAGCGAAAGCGACGCGAGAAAGAGCGCGATGATCAGCACGGTCACTTTCGAAAAGCGGTCGCCGAGAAAGCCGCCGCCAATGCCGCCGATGGGACGGATCCACAGCTTGAGCGTCGTGATCGTGCCC